>NZ_AODH01000040.1 GCF_000525915.1 Brochothrix campestris FSL F6-1037
ACTATTTCCCATCGATGCGTTATTTTTGAAATCACCCAAGTTTAGGATTTAAATACGAGAGGATATAACAACATTTCTATTCAGTCTTATCATCTCGTATACAAAGTCACTGTACTAGCATTACAAAGAAAACGAAGTCTGTTTAGACTTTGTCTACAATCTGAGAGACATCTTATAGATGTCTCTCAGATTGTAGCTAAAGTTGAATTCAAATTCGTTTCTCTTTAACACTAATTCAAACCCACTATTCAGGCTGATCTAAACACTTTTTTTTCAGTCGCTTTAGCGGGTGTTTGTAAATAGGCTTCAACCGCCTCTCGCATAAGCGATGAGGCCGTCTTCTGTTCTTTTTTCGCACGTGCAGTTAAGGTCGCTATTTCTTCCTTCGATAATGTTATCGAAACGACTGGCATCTTAAAAACCTCCCTATTTTGGTATTTTTTCAAACGCTAATTGTTTAATAATCGATTCATGTGCTGGATACTCCGCCAATAATGCTTGCTGCGTGAATAACTTGAAATCGCGGTAATCAAAACCGGGTGAAACCATACAACTGACGAGGCTATAACTATCCGGCGTGTTGACACTTGATCCAAAGATACTGCCCGCTTTAACGACGTATTGTAACACTTCTCCATCATTGGTATTCGGACCGATTTTAGTAGTCGTGTATGTGCCATTGTGTAACTCATGTACCGTTAACGGCTCGCCGGCATGATAATACCACACTTCATCTGACTTAAGCTGATGAAAATGCGATGGATTATTTGCAGTCAATAAAAAATAAATACTCGTGTACAGTGGTCTTTCGGCACCGTTCACCTTAGTTATATAAGATGACGCCAGCTTTTCAACATAATAGCCACCTTCAGGATGTGGTTTTAAACCTAATTCTTTAACCCATTCTTGTTCTGTTTTCATTCATTCTCCCCCTCAATTAACTCACACCCATTTTATCGCAATTTTCACATAATTGCTTGTAATCTAATTTAATAATTACAACTTAAGTTGCAAAAAAAGACAGTTATACCCAATGGTATAACTGTCTGACTATACTCAATACTATGCTTTTTCAACACGCTCTTTTAGTTTATCAGCCACGAATTCAACATCGGTACCGACAATGACTTGGAAGGCTGTTTCGTTAATCTTAACCACACCTTTAGCACCCGCACGTTTCAAAGCATCTTGATCAACATTATTAGTGTCTTTTAGTTGCAAACGTAAACGAGTCGTACAGTTATCAATGACGCTAATATTTTCTGCGCCACCTAAGGCTGCTAAGTACTTATCACCAATCGCATCGTATTTATCGCCTGTAGTTGGCGTTAGCTCTGCTTCATCTGCTTGTGCATTTTCATCAATATCTTCACGACCTGGTGTTTTAATATCGAATTTCAAGATAGCGAAGTAGAAAATAGTAAAGTAGACAGCTGCGAACACAAGTCCGACTAAAATCAAGAGCAACGGTTTTGTTCCTAACCCATAGTTTAAGCCAAAATCAATCGCACCGGCTGAGAAGGTGAACCCCATTTTGATGCCAAGGAAGTTGACGATAAAACCAGAAATACCCGCAAGAACTGCATGTACCACATAAAGTGGAAACGCAATAAACATAAATGAGAATTCAAGTGGTTCGGTAATTCCTGTTAAAAAGGCTGTTAATGCGAGGGATAACATCATCCCAAAGGTTGCTTTACGACGATGTTTCTTAGCAGTTGCTACCATCGCCATTGCGGCTGCTGGTAAACCAAACATCATAATTGGGAAGAACCCTGTTTGGAATGCACCTGCACTCGGATCCTTAGCAAAGAAACGGTTAATGTCACCATTAACAACGACACCCGTAGCGGCATCTGTAAAGCTGCCATAACCAAACCAGAGATAAGAGTTTAACACATGATGTAATCCGGTTGGAATAAGGAGACGGTTAGCAAAGGTGAACACACCTGAACCGACTGCACCTGCACCAACAATAAAGCTGTTTAAATGGTCTAAACCGACTTGAACAGTTGGCCAAATCAACCCAAATACAATCACCAAAATCAAGGTTGCAATCGCATTTAAAAGCAAGGCCAGATGACGTCCGTTAAAGAAGGCACCTTTATCGAATTTATCATATACGCGGTTATAAATAAGTGGTGAACATAAACCTGCAACAAACCCAGCAAACACACCCATGTTAATGCTGTCGTTAATGCCGATAACACCAAAGTTTAAAATAAAGTACATGATAGCACCACTAAGCGCCGCAAGACCACTGTTATCTTTGGCTAAACCAATTGCAATCCCCATTGCAAACATTAAGGGTAAGTATGTAAAAATAGCATTTCCACCGGCATGCATAAATGGAATATTTAACACATCGGCTGCACCTAAACGGTTAAGTAAGCCGGCTGCTGGTAAAACAGCAATTGGAAGCATTAAGGCTTTCCCTACTTTTTGTAATTGAGCTAACATTGTTTAATTTCCTCCTTTTTATAAATGCGGCAACATAATATTGGCAATAAATGAGCCAATAAATAAAGCAACAACACTTGTGATGATAGGTACAAAGCGACGCCCACCGAAGAATGCTAACCATTCTGGCATCTTAATGTTATAAAACTTGTTGTACATAAGTCCACTCGCGATTCCCATGACGAACCCACAAATGATAAAGAAGATTTGTGTGCCAAAGATACCGCCAAAGACAGCGATTGGTTCAGTAACCATAAAGGCTACTTTTGCATCGATTAAAATCGAAAACGACGCCCCAAATACAAGATACCCCACAGCGCCAGCCAAAGCTGCGGCCCCACTATGATCGAAGCCAATTCCGACTGCAAACGCAATTGCTACAATCAATGGAAAAATCAATTGATAGGCATTAAAGATTCCTTCTAAACCTGATTGACCAGTTAAGCTTGCTGCCCAAAAAAACACTAATAAGACAAGTGCAATCGCTACATATGATAGCGAAACACCTAAACGTTTTACTAAACTTTCTTTTTTCATAATCGTTCCTCCTCAATAATAAAATGCTTTTTTATAATTTCATGAACAACTCGTGCACATTTTTCAATCATACCATGACTTTTAGACAGAGTCTATGCTATTGACAATCAATTTCTGCACCAGCGACGTCTGAAATTGGTCTATATCAATCAAAAAAAGAGTAACCGACTTAATGGCTACTCTCCTTTTCAATAAAAAAGTGAATCAACGTATCTTAAAGCTTAGATTACCGTATTCAGTGAAATAAGCATGTCCTTTAAAACGCCACATAAATTTAGTCGGTATTAATCGACTCCGAACATTTCCAACACGATGACGTTGATAAAACTGTGAGGCATTTGCTGCAACAAATAAATCATAGGTTTCTCCTGCTTGCTTATTAGCAAAATCGAACGGAAATAGCAGTTCGATTTTGTCATCCTGTCGTTTCCTTACTTCAATCGGTACACTCGTATATTTAGCCGTTTCCTTATTAGACAGAGTAGAACGTAAATAAAAGGACGCTTCAAATAGTAATGCTTCTAACTGTACCGGCTGTTCGCTCGTTACTTCGACAGTACAGCTCAGTAAATAGCCTCGCCTCGTCCGTTTTACTTTTTCTAATTTAAAGGCAACATCTGTAATAGGGCTCAGCTGCATATCGGTCACCTGATTAAATAAAGTCACCCAGTTCATCACGAACATTTTTTCCGAAAAAGCGTTCATCTTCTCGAGTGCTTTGACTCTCATCTGTTCATATGTAGACTTATCTAGTTCCATCATTTCAACCATTCGCTTCGCTAAGTCCACTATATTACCATTTTGAACCAAATAGCCGTTACTGCCATTATCAATCATATCAGCAGGACCGTATTTAATATCGTACGCTATAACAGGTGTTCCCACAGCCAAACTTTCTTGAATAACCATGCCGAAACCTTCATATAATGATGTTAGAACTGAAAAATCAGCTGTTTGTAACACTTTTTTTGGCTCATTCGTATGGCCTTCAAGAAAAACGGCAGCCTCTAATTGTAAATCTTTAATTAACAGTTGCAGTTTTTTTTCGTTCAGGACCGTCACCATATATATGTAATGTGGCTTTGGGTTCTCGTATGACGACTTCTTTAAATGCTGTAATAGCATCTTCTAAGCGTTTTTCTTGATGCAAGCGCGAAAGGATCACCACCGCAGATGTCCGTTCTTTTATTGGCAACGATTCCGACGTCAACTTAATTGAATGCGGAATCACAAAGTAATTCGACCTGTTACCAAAGCGATGTTGAACATCTTTTTTTTGCTGTTTCGTTAAAAAAACAACACCATCAATTTGATTAAGTGCACCCATAACAACACGATTACCTGCTCGTATAATATCTGTTTCTGGTCGAATATGAATACTATGAGTCATAAAAAACTTTTTTTGATGTATGACTGCTTCATATCCAATAACAGGCGATCCTGCGATCGTGTTTCACTGACAATAATCGTTGGTTCTGTTTTCACGATTTCTTCTAAAATAAAAGCTGTTTTAAAGGCTTCTATGCTTTCGAAATTCCGAATGTTATCATCTTCTTGAAACAAACGTAGTTTTTGAATCTTATCTTTTTCAAATAGACGTTCAATAATAGCTTTTCCATCCGGACGATAGATTATTTGACGATGCACCTTCGTACTGCCCTCTTGATAAAAGCTCCGCATGGCAATACACCCATCTGTATCATAGATCCATTTTTCGTATAACCGTTTTGAATCAGTGAAAAATTCATCTTGCAACACACGGTTATCTATTACACTTCGTTTAACGCGTAATTTATCATTCTCATAATATGTCAATTTTTTCCCACTAGGACGTCCATTCACCAGTGCGCTCGCATCAAAAATAGCTCGTTTAACCTGATGGTTATTGGAAAGTTTACGACAATAATGTTGATTCATATTTATTATTTTCACTCTGTTGTCGAGTTGATAACGTTCTCGGATATTTTCAATCACATCTGGATAGTTCGCATCAAAATTAAATGTCAGTATAAGTATTTCTTCATTCATCTCTTGTGACAATATCCGTGCCTTATTGAGTAATGATGCGGTTAGTCCACCATGTACAGTCTTAATTTCAGAGGTAATAAAAACTTTTTTCATACCATCTACTTCCTTTCAGATTTATTTTTATATCTTTCAAAAACACCCCATCCAGTTGCTTAATTATATCTAATAATTAATTGAAACTAGTTTCAAAATCAGCACTCATTTCGGCGTTTTATGATTTCATTCACCATTAAGGCCTTAAACATTCTCCTTTTCAAGAAACACTTCACTTAAGTTCTGACTTCATTGATGTATCAAAAAAAGCCTTCAATCCGAGGATTAAAGACTTTTCCATGCTATCTTTTTCTTTATTGTTTCTTCACATTGCTCTGGTGTGCAGATATAAAGCTACCATCGCTCAATTTCAATCTTGGCGTCCAATTTGCGGAATAAGTCACCGCTGTAACATTTAAGACAGCCCCTTTTTTATGCAGCTTGCCTCGGGTCCCTGTGTTAAATTCGGTTGTTTTATAGGCATAGTCATCTTTGACCATAATAATTTTTTTAGGATTCGTTGTGTAGTAGTTCGCAATGTTTGACATAGCTTTCACAACATTACTCGTATGGGCACTGACAAATGTTCCATCGTTCAGTTTTAAACGCGGTGTCCAATTTGCTGAATACACAATCCCTGTCACTTTTAAAACAGTGCCTTTTTTCTGTAGTTTTCCACGTGTATTTGTGTTAAACTCGGTTGTTTTATAGACATAATCATCTTTTTTCATGATGATGGTGCTCGGATTAGTCGTATAGTATTTACCGATAGTATCCATTGCCTTCACAACATTACTCGTATGGGCACTGATAAATGTACCATTGCTGAGCTTCAATCGTGGTGTCATATTTGCCGAATACACGATACCTGTCACTTTTAAAACAGTGCCTTTTTTCTGTAAGGCACCGCGAGTACTCGTGTTAAACTCGGTTGTTTTATAGGCATAATCATCTTTTTTCATGATGATTGTTCCTGGATTACTTGTATAATAATTATCAATATTAGACAGTGATTTCACGACATTACTTTGGTGAGCTGACACGTACAAGCCGTTTGTCAGCAGTAAACGTGGTATCCAATCTGATGAATACTCAATTGCTTTAACATTGAGCAAAGTCGACGCAGCATATTGTTTCACCTTCGTTTTAGCGTTGAATTCTGGACTCGAGTAAGCATAATCCGCTCGTTTCATATTGATTTTTTTAGGATTAGTCGTATAGTACTTGGCAATCGTATCCATTGCTTTCACGACATTACTTGTATGTGCGGATACATACGTTCCGTTGCTTAGTTGTAAGCGAGGTGTCCAATTTGCTGAGTAAACAATTGCTTTAACAGTTAAGACCTGTCCTTTTTTCTGTAAGGCACCTCTCGTACCTGTATTGAATTCTGTTGTTTTATAAACATAGTCATCCTTTTTCATGATGATTGTCTTAGGATTAGTCGTATAGTATTTCGAAATAGTTGCCATTGCTTTGACAACATTTGACTGATGGGCAGTTAAATACAAGCCATTTGTGAGTAAGAGTCGCGGTGTGCCATTAGCAGAATAAGAAATACTTTTGACATTGAGCACGGCACCTTTTTTATACAATTTATTTCTTGTTCCAGTGTTAAACTCTGTTGTATTGTAAGCATAGTCATCTTTTTTCATGATGATTTTACTCGGATTAGTGGTGTAATAATTAGCCACATTTGATACCAGTTGCTGGACATTGCTGCGATGCGCCGTAAAATAAGTGCCATCTGACAATTGTAGACGAGGCGTACCATTTTTAGATTTTTCAATCGCTGTCACCGTCAAAATGGTACCCGACGCGTAATTTTTAACCCGATTAGCTGTTGTAAATTCAACACCCTTATAAGAGTAATCCGCTTTTTTAGTGACGACTTTTTTAGGATTGCTTGTATAGTAGTTGGCTAAATTAACGGTATCTTCAAACGCCTCTTTATCCCAAGCGACTAAGTTATTATATTCAATCGTACTTTGTAATTTACCAGGGTAATCTGGATCTGTTGCATAGCCCGCTTCCCAAATAAGTTGCGTCGCTTTTTTATAATCTTTTTGACCTAGCACTTTAGCATAACGACTATTGTCGACTAAAAACTTGCCGTGATCTTCCATACTTTCTTTCCAAGAAGGGTACTTTCGGAACTCTGCATTAACAGTCACCCATTGTCCATTAATGTATTCAGCAGTTGGCCATAATTCGTATTGATTATTGTAGCGGCCTTTAATGCCGAATAAGTTATTGGCACTCGTTGATAAGCCTGATGAGCCCCAACCACTTTCTAGTACAGCCTGTGACCCGGTTAGTGACGGCAGTACCTTATATTTTTTCCAGCCCGAGATGGCACCAGCTTTAATTTTATTTAAAAAAGCTTGCGTATTCGTGACGGCCGTTGCCGACGTTGTACTCACGCTTCGCTTAGAGCGACTGTTCGTTTCAACCTCATAATAGCCTGGCCCCCGTGTCGGGTCCAATTCCATCTTGGGTAAATCGCGCATCACATCTGCCACCGCTTGAGCGAGTGCATCTTCTGATTCCTCAGTCATCCGTGTTTCAGCTTGCGTGCTATTTTCTGACTCTGTACGTTCTGTCTGACTTGTTGTGGGTGGTTTTTCTACTTCGGTTGACTCACTTGTGACCTGGTTTTCCGAAGTACTACTTTCAGTTTCATTTTGTGAAACACTTTGTTCGCTCTCTGACTGACTATCAGAATCAGTCATTGAACTATTCGCATATACTGGTGGCATGACGGTTAAAGACATTGTCGTTACCATCGCCAAGAGCATAATTTTTTGTCGCATCCACTTCACCTCAACTTAATTTATTATCATACCGACCATTATACCATCGCCAATTATTCTTTTTCGTTCATCTTTTTCACTAGGATAGACTTTTTTGACCAATCCCCCACACCTCTTACCTATCATACAATAGATACGACGCCTTTAGCTATTTTTAATCGTTTTGTAATAAAGATGTAATACGCTAGAACTAGTCTTTTGTCAAACAAAGTGAAAAAAGAAGCCGCTGAGGCGGCTTCTTTCAGATTGTAGACAAATTCTAAACAGTATTCATTTTCTTTAAAATGCTATTACAGTGACTTTTCCTACGAGATGATAAGACTGAATAGAAACGTTGTTATATCCTCTAGTATTTAAATCCTAAACTTGGGTGATTTCAAAAATAACGCATCGACGGGAAATAGTCGAGACGTTATTTTCTCCAATCACTGCAGTTTAGAACGGCTTTAAATTCTTTTGTTCTAGGAAACACGAGTCTTTGAGGCTTTTTTTTATTTCTCTGTCAGCATTATTCGACTCATACTCACTTGTGTTAATAACATTAACTCCGTATTCACATAATGAACCTAATCTAACTCTAATGCGAGTTCTTTAATCAATGCTTTAACTTGGTGTTTAATTTCAGGATGATCCAGTGCAAAACGTAAAGTTGTGTCAACAAAACCGAATTTATCACCGACATCATAACGTGTGCCTTCAAACTCAAACGCTAACACCTGTTGTGTTTTGTTCAAACGATCGATTGCATCCGTCAATTGAATTTCATCACCCGCACCAGCTTCTTGTGTTTCAAGCAACTCAAAAATTGCCGGTGTTAATAAATAACGCCCTAAAATCGCTAATTGACTAGGAGCATCTTCCACCCGCGGTTTTTCAACAAAACCTTTAACACTGTAAAGATGTTCCGCAATTTCAGTGATTGGATTAATGATACCATAGCGTTGCGTATCTTCCTTTGGAACGGTTTGAACTCCAATAATTGAACGCTGTGTTTTATCATACTGTGTGATTAATTGTTTCACACACGGCTCCTCTGATTTAACAATATCGTCACCTAGCAACACAACAAACGGTTCATTCCCCACAAACCCTTTCGCTTGTAAAATCGCATCACCTAAGCCACGTGGACTTTTTTGACGAATAAAATGGATATTAATTTTAGACGTTTCTTGCACCATCGCTAACATTTCCAACTTGTTTTTATCTAACAAGTTTTGTTCTAACTCAGGTGCCGTGTCGAAATGATCTTCAATTGATCGTTTCCCTTTACCGGTCACAATTAAAATTTCTTCAATGCCAGAAGCAACTGCTTCTTCAACAATATATTGAATCGTTGGTTTATCAATGATTGGTAACATTTCTTTAGCGGTTGCCTTCGTTGCAGGTAAGAAGCGCGTACCTAAACCTGCCGCTGGAATAACTGCTTTTTTTACTTTCATGATGAATTCCCTCCTTATTGTCGGTCTTAACTTTTAAAAATAGCCGTAAATTCTTCACGTGATTGTGCTTTTGGTGCTTCAAAATCAAACGCATTCAAGTCGATACTAGCCCCTAAATAATCAGTTATGCCTTGAGTAATTCCCATTTCCGTATTTTCAACAATTAGTGCTTCATTATTTTGCAATAAGGTAATTGTCTCTGTCAAATTCACCGTTATGACATCAGTCCCCACTGCTAATGCTTCATAAACAACCAAACCGAGACCTTCATAATGAGACGATAACACAAAGGCATCAATCGCTTTTAATAAGACATAAGGGTTTCTCATCCCACCAAGTATTATTATGTTCTCTCGGGCACTGCTTTGTCGAACTTTTTCGATTGTTTCTTTTTTCAATACGCCATGCGGACACACCAATACAAGTGCAATTTGATTGTTCTGCTCATAATTTCGTTCAAAGGCTTCTATCAAGCGGTCGTGGCCTTTTTGATAATCATAACGGCCGATATTCATAAAGACTGTTATCTGCTCATCCGCAATAAATTCAAGCAATCGCAGTTTTGAAATACGCAACTGATCGACGATGAACTTATTCGGGTAGTGCAAATCGGGCTGCTCCTCTTTTAATGCTTTAAGCAGTTTGTTCTCAGGGTTTAAAATGGTCGGAAACGTCTCTGCTAAGGTCTTTTCAAGGCCTGTTAATGCCTGTTCTACGTGTGTGAAAATTGTTTGCTCATTAGCGGTTAACGCTGCTTGCCCATTGAGCAGTAACTGACCGTTCTGTACATTGGTATGTGTTCCGACTAAATCATTTAATAACACTGCCTTCCGGTAGTTATCCGTTGCCATACGCTCCTCATTAAAAGAGTAATCGACTGGTACATCGACCAAACTTGCTATCAAACTCTCAGCAGCAAAGCGACGTACGCGTTCTTCACCTAAAAAATTATTAACCACGATAACTTTGTCGGCAATACCTGCTATTTTCTCAACAAGTTCTTCCCTTAAATTTTCATGGACTAAAACAACTTTTGAGGCCGACTGATATGCGCCAAAAACGACTTTCTTACTAAAATTTTGTTTGGCCTCATATTCTTGAAACATATCCGTATGCACGTACATAACCGTCTTATGGTTCATGTGACGTACCATTTCAGCATACTTTCGTTCAAAACCAGTGTAATGAATGAACCAGTCCACTTTAAGAGTACCAAAGACACGCTGATACTCCGCTTGATATATTTTCGCTAATATTTTATTGATAAATGGAAATTTAAACCATTCTTTCCACATATATTGTGAATTGATGAGACGTTGTATTAACGTACCATTCATCGAACCCGGAACAGGATAAAATTGTACATTTTCAGGAAGGTTTTTCAGCTTATAAAAATGTTCTTTTTTCACTTTGTTTTTTCCAAAGAAGCAAATGTAATTACGTTCGCTCGTGTCAATATTTTCCAATGTATTTAACAACGCTGATGTAATCCCATTATCCCAAAAACCACCTGATAAAATAACGACTGTTTCTTTTCCGTTATGTACCTTCGAACTGATTATCTTAGGACTGGTCTTATTCATCAGTATATAGTTCATTAAATCATGGCTACCATGTTGGTAGTCAAACTGACAAAAACGTTGAGACATTGCTTCGTAATTACCGATTGTTGCTTGCTTACTGAGTCGAGCCATCACGCCCTCAATCGTTGCTGTCTGATAGAAAGGATAGCTCGCCACATCTTCATATAAGCCACGAGTCAGTTGATAGTCTAACAAGTCATGCGTATACAGTATGATGTCTTTCTTTGTGTTTATAAAATCATACATAATCGACGAATAATCTGTAATTAGTACATCTACGATGGCAATGAAAGCATATAATTCGACGTCAGTAGGTAACAATCTTATTTGTGGAAATTCTGAAATGTCGATGTCACTTTGGAACGGGTGTAATTTGACATAGAACATAGTATTTTCTTCTAAATGAGCTGCAATGTAAGCTAAGTCCGCGGCTACTTTTTGATTATCATTATTGACGTTACCGACATCACCTCGCCACGTTGGCATATAGAAAATGATTTTTTTTCGTTTTCAACTTAAGCTTCGTGCGTAATTCAGTCTGATGCATCTGATCAAATAAAATAGCATTTCGAGGCGAGGGTGCAATCACAAATTCACCGCTGTAAACATTTTTTAGATGGTAGGTTTCGACTAATATATCCTTAGTATATTCATTGCTCACAACAATTTGATCAGCCATGTAAAAATTTCGTTGGACATTTGCGACATCAGTTACAACCGCCATATCTTTCCCCATGTGTTTTAAGGGTGTGCCATGCCAGACAATCACATATTTTTGACCTTCCTTTTTATTGAAGAACGGGAAAAACGATGTGTCATTCACTAACAATTCAACGGTTGTTAATAATCGATGGTACTCCGCTGACAGATGTTCCACGACAATCACGCGTGTAAAACCATTGTTTTTCAGAAAGGATCGATCAGCTACGACATTTTGTGATGCCACATACACTTTATATTCAGGGTGATTTTTTTCGATATCTTTCATCATATAAAAGATATGTCCATGAATACTACGGCCATGTGTCGATTCAAACAAGACCGTCTTTTTCTCTATTTTTTTTGAAAAATACCACTTTGCATAATTATATTTCACTTTGTTTTTTTCTGTATTTTTGCAGTAGTTTAGTCATTGCACTCTCCTATAACTCATCATTTTTAGTAAAAACACTCGCAACCACTCGTGCGGTCGCTAACCCATCTTCTAAGTAACAAAAACGGTCATAAAACGCTGTTGACGGCTCTTTTTCCAAGCGAATCGCCCGAATGAGATCAGCCGTTGTTTGCACCATTATGCCTGGTAAAGCAGCACTAATTTCAGGATAGATTCCACGTATTTCATTTTGATAGGCATCCCAATCCGGTGTAAAAAAGATAATGGGGCGTTTTAAAATAGCATAATCAAAAAAGACGGATGAATAATCGGTGATTAGGATATCACTAATTAAGAAATACTCATTTATATCGATTGTTTGAGGTACCTTAATCGCAAACTGATCGTACTCAGCTGGAATGGTTAAGTGATCGGCAATCAAATAATGCCATTTAATTAAGACAATGTAATCTTTTCCTAGCTCAGCATGCATTGTCTTTAAATCAAATTCTAAAAAGGCTTTATATTTTCCTCTACGATAGCTTTGATTATCCTTCCATGTTGGTGCATATAAAATAATTTTCTTATTACAAGGTAATTTCAAACGTTCTTTAATCGCCTTGACTTCCGCTACTTTATAATTTGACAAACGATCATTACGCGGATAACCAGTAGTTATAATACGATTTGAATCAACTTGAAAAGCTCGTTCAAACACATTGGCCGCGTAGTCATTTTGCGCCAGTAATACATCCCATTTTTTTGTATCACGTGTGAAATTCACTCGATAATTCGCAGTTGTTGTACCTGGCATCGTCACTTCTTCAATATCCGTTCCTAATTTTTTGAGAGGGGTTCCGTGCCATGTTTGTAAATACGTTGTCTGGCTGTTTTTAACAAGCCAATCCGGTTGACGCGTATTATTCACCCAGTAACGTGCCCTCGCCATTAGCATTATCCATTTAAATGAACCACGACGAACAAATTCGCAACCAGAAGCAACGAATACCGGTTCAAATGAAGCTTTCACTGACCAAATTAAACGGTAGTGTTGGTAAGCTTTAGCATTTTTCATGTAGTCATAAAGTGCTTTAGGACTATCACTCAGTTGTTTTCCAAAGAAACTTTCAAAGATAATAACATCCTTTGCCGACAAACGTGCCATTATTTTCATAATAAAACACGCGATTTTTTTTTTTCATTAAACGTCCTCCTCGACACCATAACAAGCCTCTAAACTAATGTTATATTACCATATCTCTCATCTAATTTAATATTATAAGCTGCTTTTTTGTATAGACAAATTGACTATATTAAAAAAGGAGGATAGTGAGGAATAATTAATCCTCACTATTCCCCTTTTTTATACTTGCAAGTCTTTTTTTATCATCGAAGTCGAAATACCTTCTGTTCGATCGAGATAAATCACTTCACATTGTTCCACTAAGAAGTCAAACTTCCCTTTCCAATCATCACCCATTACAAAGACATCAATGTCATGTTTTTTAATGTCCGTCTTCTTTTGCTCCCAATTATCTTCTGGAATGACCTCGTCGACATATTTAATCGCTTCGAGTATGTATTTACGGTGACTGTAATTATGATAAGCCTCCTTATGCTTCAGTAAATTGAACTCATCTGTTGATATCGCGACAGTCAGATGATCGCCTAAACTTTTCGCACGTTCTAATAAGCGGATATGTCCCCAATGTAATAAATCAAATGTCCCATATGTGATTATTTTTTTCATCGTTCATTCTCCTTTTAGTAGGTTATCCTCAGTTTTTTGTCTCAGTAAATAATCAATTGTATTGACGCTTGCTTTGCCAGGGGTCTCAGCAAACCATTTCTCTTTAAAAGAAACCACATGTGAAGCTACTTCTACATCACATTTGCTTAACCATTCACAAAGAGCTGCCTCTGTTTGTAAAATTTCGCCTGGCAGTTTTTCTAAAATATCATCATAAAAGCCGCGCTCACTTTGATAGCGTTCAATGTCCGGCATAAAAAAAGCCATTGGCTTAGCCAGGAGACTGTAATCGAATAAAATCGATGAATAATCCGTAATTAAGGCATCACTAGCCACGAGCAATTCACTTGTTGTCATATGCGAGCGATTGAGCTGCAGACGCTTACGATATTCTTGAGGAACCTGCCATTGTTTTTGATTGTAGGGATGTAATTGTACGATTAAAATGAGATTGTTTTGTTCCAATGACGCATATAATGCCGCTATATTTTTAAATGGCAACGTAAATCGTTCACGTTTTCTATTTATTTCCCTAAATGTCGGAGCATAAACCACTCTTTTTGTTGCTTCATTTATTTTTTTTGAAAAAAACGATCACATTTTGCGATGCTCGTTGCTTTGAATTCAGGGTTTAATAATACATCAGTTTTTGGCGTCCCCAATGCTAACACATTCTCAGGTGGCATTTGAAAAGCTTCTGCGAACGCCGGGATGGCTGCTGGTGAACTCACGATTGCTTTATCATAATTAGAATGAGTTGAAATGAGCGCCTGTTCGTATTGTTGCAATGTTGTTGTCGGTATTTGTTTGAGACTGTGCCCGAATTTTTTCAATGCACCAGCTGCATGCCACACTTGAATAACTTCGACTCCCTGTCTTTTTTCAACTAAATACACAGGCAAACAGTAGTCATCGATAACAATGTAACGAGCGGTTGCAAGCTGATAGAGCATTTTCATAAAGAAAATTGGTGTTTTAATTAATTGCGTTAAGTTCGTTGCAATTTTACCATTATATTCAACGATACGTAGTGTTATGGTTCGACGCTGCAGTTCTTCTATTAGCGGTGTTAGATTCTCACTAGCACCCGTACTCCGCGTCGAGATAAAGACTGCTTTTTGTTTTAGAGGGAATAATGTCAGTACTTTATATAGCAGACCAACACACCCTCTAATTATCTGTTTTACACAAATTTTACTTATCGTTAATAATTTTCCCATCATAAACACCCTTGTCTATATTTGCCATTCCATCACTGTTTTACCCCAATACTGATTGAGGTCTTTTTCAAATGCCTGGATAATGTCCTCTGTTTTGCGGACTTTAATAACCTGACCAATTAAACGTTGCAATTCGTCGGCACCATCCGGGTGTTCGACAAAAAAGGCAACGACATTTTCAAAATCTTCCCGTTCAGAGCGGGTACTCCCTTGGAGCGTCAAACCTTTTTCGAGTACCATCCGTGTGTTGAGCGGTACTAAATCTTCCGATACACCTAGTAAACTGATGTAACCGAGCGGGTTAATATAATCAATTATCTGATTCACCGCATCGCCGCTATTATTACCTCCGACACATTCAAAGGCGTGATCAAAGCTAAAATCAGCAGGTAAATCATTGCTCGTGTATGCTTCATCGGCAAACGAAAAATAATCTAACTTCTGTTGTGTCCGACCGACAATAATAATGTTGGCGTCGGGATATTTTTTCTTCAAGATTAACGTCGCGATATAACCAAGCGACCCATTACCCCAAACAGCAATACGATTACGACGGGCATGCGCCGTTTTCTCAAACCGCGAGATGCCATGCATCGCAACGCTAATTAATTCTGAAAACGAAGCCATTCGCAAATCAATCTCATCGGGTAATACGACTAACCGGTCACGATTGATTGCAATGTAATCCTGCGTGAAACCATCGCTCGCACTTGAACGGAATTTTGAACTTGGCAAATAGTTTGCACCGATTAATTCGTCTTTTTCATACGGTGTATTTGGCACCATGATAACAGCTTGGCCCCGCTTCAACGCACCGGTTGGATCGTAAGACACCTCACCCACACTTTCATGTGTTAAGGCCATCGGTAACTTTTTCTTGAGAATTTCTTCGCCCCGTGTCCCGGTATAATACCGTTGGTCAGCCTTACAAATACTAATAAATTTCGGACGAACAATCACCTTATCCGTATTCAATGAAATATCTTCGTAACTGACCTCAATTCGGCGGGGCGCCACTAATTTATAGACTTGGTTGATCATCTTTGTCACCTTCAATCATATGGTTGGCCACGTTAAAGTCATACGGATTTGTGACTTTAATGTTAGACACTTCACCTTCGACTAGTTTCACTTTTTCGCCTGATAAAATAAACACTTTACAACCATCACTTAAAATCGCCTTAGCATCTTCAGACAAGTCATCAAATAAACGGACAAGTTTTGCGACATTGAAACTTTGTGGCGTTTGACCTTGATACATATGATCACGGTTAGGAATACTTTGGATGAATTCGCCATCCTCAGAAGCAACAATCGTATCAATCGCGCCGATCACCGTGTCTACGGCGTCATATTTCAAAACACTGTCGATGTTGTCTTCAATAATACGATGCGTAATAAAAGGCCGCACCGAATCATGTGTAATGATAACATCTTCAGCTGTCAACAAGCCTTCTGCTTGTAAATAACGCGGACCCGCTAACAATGATTCACTCCGGTCAGTACCACCCGACAAAATCATTAAGCGCTCATCTGTAAGTCCGTATGTTTTTAACAAATTTTTAGCATGTACAAGCCATTCTGGATGAACCACGATAAAGATTTTATCAAAGCGATTATTTAATACGAATTTTTCAATGGTATGAATAATTATCGGTTTATTTCCTAATTTCAAAAATTGTTTAGGCATATTGACGTTACCCATTCGCGAACCAATTCCACCTGCTAATATCTCTGCATAAATCATCTATAACACTCCTCTATTGAATTCTTTCACCTATTTAACGCGACCCCAAATAATTTCTTCTTCGACTACTTCTTCTGCTGTTTCAAAAGCATCGTTAACGATTAAATCAACGAATCGCTCACTGGCCTTACCATCGAGATCATCGAAGTAATAATTTTTAAATATTTCTAGTCGTTGATGATTGATTTTATTTTGTTGTAATTTTTCAATTAAAGTTGGTGTGTTTGACGCAAACGAACCAGGGATAAAATCAAAATAATCATAATAAAAATCGCGATCACTCATATATTCGCCTAAATCTGGACTAAAGAACACCATCGGTTTATCAAGCAGAGCATATTCGAAGCATACTGATGAATAATCGGTAATCAGTTGGTCACTGATGAGCAACAAATCATTGATTTCACGGTAGGCTGATACATCGTAATAGAACTCGTTATATTCGTACGGAATTTCTGGTTTATTTTGCACGAATGGATGGATTTTTAGTAAGAAAACATACTCGTCTTTTAACGCTTCATAAATTTGTTTGAAATCAATCATTCCAAATGGATAATGAGCTGATTGTTGCCCATTCCCTCTGAACGTTGGCGCAAACAAAATAACTTTTTTACCGTTTATAAATGGTAATTCTTCTTTTAATCGCTCGATAACCGCGGCCTTTTTAGCTTCATCGAAAAACAAATCAGTTCTCGGTGCGCCAATTGGCATTACAGTCTCAGGTGCAATCCCAAATCCCTCGGCATATTTATCGACAATATTGGTTGAACTAACTAACACACGTGTGTAATTCCGATGATTGAGTGAGGTTATTTTCGGCCCACCAGGCATGCCTACGCGGCTGTAACCAAATGTTTTAAAGGCGCCAACGGCATGCCAAACTTGAATTAGCTCACTGTCTTTACGAATTTTTAATGGATAGATTAACGGATAAAAATCATCAACCAATACATATTTACTCGTTGCAATTGCTTGCGCTAACGTTCGTAGCTCTTTTAAACTTTTTGGCTGTTTAATCGATCCTTTTAAATAAAACGAAATTTTATGATCGGTGCCGCGTTTTTTTAGTTCTTCATATATATATTCAAAGTTACCAGTAATATCGGTCCGGCTATCTGATAAGAAGGCTACTTTTTTAGCACTGACAGGTAAGGTGCAATAAAATTTATAAAACAGTTTGAAATACTTCCGTTTTAAGGCACGCATTAAACGTCCCTCAGTCACTTCGCCGCCTTCAAGTTGGTCAAGCGGATTGACATCCGATAATTTTTTCGAAACCACTTTGATTTCTTCACTCAAGCCATTATATGACACGGTTAATTTGAATTTTTTGTTACTGCGCGCCGAATAACTTTGCATCGTTGTTGAATGCACATAGTTCCCTTTGATTTCTGCTAATTTACCTAATGAAACAGTTTGTTTACGCCACTCGCCCTTAATATATTGCGACACTTCTATCTTCATTGTGTAATCGCCAATCGCTAATGGACTGCCTTCACTGATTTTTTGAAAATCAACTTCCCCTTCGTAACCACCTAATGGAAAACGGGCATCAGCTGTTGCAAGCTTGCTATTTCGCAAGGGGATTTCAATCGGTTCAACTTCTTCTGAACGCGAACTTAAAATGAGTTTTTTGCTAATTTTATATTTATCTGACTCTGGAAAACCAGGGAAATAAGCCGTCCCTTGGATAACTAAAAAAGAACCGTTAAAGTACATTTTTCCCATATAACGATGGACAAGTAATTCACTCTTATCTTCAAACTGATTCAACAGCTGTTTTATTTCGCCGTCTTTTTTTCCTAGTAACATACTCATCATACTGGTTACGACAAATTCTTTTTTATTTCCAATGGATTCAAGTTCCACTTGCTCAATTTCTGCTTCGGTCTCATCGAACCTTTGTTTTTCAGTTTTTTTATTTTCCGTCATGATCCCCTTAACCTTCCCTATCTATGTTTTTAGCCCGATTTTTCGGCGCTTTTTTTAGATTTACTCATGCATATGATACCATATTTCTACGGTAAACACACCGAAAAAAGGGTTGGATCCAACTACCATCCGTTGCTATTTAGTAACATACTGTTGAACAAAAGAAAGTGTTTTGGTTGCAAATAGCTTTTTATCCACTGGAAAAGCTTCCACATGATTGGCCCCTTTAGCAATATAAATTGCTTTAGGACCCTTCGTTGCCTCATATAACTCGTATGCAAATGCTGTTGGGACGAAGCTGTCTTTATCACCATGAATAACGAGCAAAGGTATTTCATTTGTTTTTAGCGCTTCTTTTGGATCTGCTTGTCCAAAGAAATAACCTGCTCTCAGTTTGGTTATACCGCTGGTGATTTGTAACAGTGGAAAACTTGGCAAGTGATAAAGTTCTTTCATTTGATGGCTTAATTCAGCTACTGCTGATGTGTAGCCACAGTCTTCGACGATGGCCTTAACGTTTTTCGGTAGATTTTCAGATGTCGCTAACATTACTGTTGCTCCTCCCATACTATGCCCATGTAGTACGATTTGCGAGGCTGAACCATTCATTTGTATCGTCTTATCAACCCAGCGCTTAAAGTCGTTTTTTTTCTAAATAACCAAACCCTACATACTTACCTTCGCTTTTTCCATGGGCACGCATATCAGGTACGAGCACGTTATAGCCCTGCTCATGGTACATTTTAGCAATACCTGCCATATCTAAACGTGACCCCATATAACCATGAGCAATAATGACTGTCGTATTGTTCTTTTTTTCTGCTGCTATATATGACGCACTTAATTTCAAATCATCTTTAGATGTAATTGTCCAATCCGCCTTCACAGCTTCCTTTTCAAACCATTGTTTTTCAGTATATAACTTATCCTTTGATATGTCTGTTTCCTCAGCTGCCAAAAAAGCTTTATCGCCTGGTACGACTGCTACATTAAAGAAATAATTACCCGCGACCAACAATCCTCCACTCACTAATAAAACGATTACGATTAACATAACAACCACTCTTTTCTTTGTCATAACTGCCTCTTTTCTTTGTCTGTTCTTAATTTTCATTTGCTGTTTGTATCCTCTTTATATTATAGATGAAATATCTTAAAAAAAAGAATCATTTTGAACAATTGTTGTGTAAATTATGAATAAAATAAAAAAACTTCAACTAATTGAAGTTTTTTCATTTATATTTACGCGCACGCTTAGTCTTTATTTGTTAAGTCTTCACCATTTGTAGCAATTACCTTTTTGTACCAATCGAACGATGCTTTGCGCGAACGTTCTAAAGTACCGTTGCCTTCGTCGTCAAGGTCAACATAGATAAAACCATAGCGTTTGCTCATCTCGCCTGTTGAAGCGCTCACAAGGTCAATACAGCCCCATGACGTGTACGCCATCAAGTCGACACCATCAATTTCAACCGCTTTTTTCATTTCGCTAATGTGTTGTTGGAGATAATCAATGCGGTACGTATCATTAATGCTGCCATCTGCTTCAACCTTATCGATTGCACCCAAGCCGTTTTCAGAAATATAAAGCGGTACACCATAACGATTGTATAAATCATTTAAGGCAATCCGTAAACCGACTGGATCAATTTCCCAACCCCATTCACTCGCTTTTAAGAACGGGTTTTTAGTCCCGCCGAAGAAGTTTCCTTGCACACCTTCTGAATGGGCAGGGTCAGACGAGTGAGCCGTTGACATGTAGTAACTAAACGAGAGGTAATCCATCGTGTTTTCTTTAATGACTTCTAAGTCGCCTGGTTGAATGTCTAATGTGACATTATTTTTAGCAAAGAAGCTATATGCATATGTCGGGTACTCACCACGTACTTGCACATCGTTGCAAAAGTAGTTGAACATACGGTTTTTTTCCATTGTTTCTGCCGCTGTTACCGGGTTACAGTCATACGCATACATTGTCGCATAAATACTCATACACCCCATTTGAACGTTTGGATTAATTTCACGGGCAATTTTAACAGCCTTCGCACTGGCCACAAACTGGTTGTGCAACGCTTGGAAGTTATTGTTAACCGACTCATTACGCATCCCCAGTGTAAAGAACGAACCCATCACACCCGTATTAATTTCATTGAAGGTCATCCAGTACGTTACTTTATTAGCAAAGCGCTCTAAAATAGTACGGGCATATTTTTCAAATAAACCAATCAGTTCACGGTTTTTCCAGCCACCATAACTTTTAACGAGGTTTAATGGCGTTTCATAATGTGAAATCGTAATCGTTGGTTCGATGTTATGTTTTAATAATTCATCAATCACGTCTTCATAGTATGCTAAGCCAGCTTCATTCGGTTGAGCATCATCACCATTCGGGAAAATACGCGCCCATGAAATCGACATGCGGAATGTTTTAAAGCCCATTTCAGCCAACATCGCAATATCTTCTTTGTAGCGGTGATAAAAATCAATCCCGAGATGATTCGGATACGTATAGTTTGCTGTATCGATTTCGAGCGGATAGCTATCATCGCGCAATAATTTCATACGGATTTTTCCACCTGGTGAAACATCTGCAATCGTTAGGCCTTTACCACCTTCGTTATAGCCACCTTCTAGTTGGTTGGCTGCGGTTGCCCCGCCCCATAAAAAGCCTGGTTTGAATCCTTTATTCATCTCTAACATTTGTCATTCTCCTCTGTTGTTTAATATAGTGATGCACCGTTTGATTTAATAACGTCTTTGTACCAATAAAACGAGTCTTTTTTACTGCGTGCTAAGCTACCGTTGCCGTCATTATCACGATCGACATAAATAAAACCGTAGCGTTTTTTCATTTCGCCTGAGCCCGCACTGACAAGGTCAATACAGCCCCAAGGGGTATAACCCCAGCACTCAACCCCATCTTCAATCGCATCGCCCATCGCTTTCACATGTTCGGCTAAATAAGCGATACGATAATCATCCTTAATCTTACCGTCAGCTGTTGGTGTATCAACCGCTCCTAAGCCGTTTTCAACCACAAATAACGGCTTTTGATACCGATCATACATCTCATTCATCGTTGTACGTAAGCCAAGTGGGTCAATTTGCCAACCCCACTCACTCGCTTTTAAGTAGGGATTTTTCAAGGTCGCAAACACATTGCCTTCGGTTGTTTTATTCACTTCTGGATCCGCGCTTACTAAGCGTGATGAATAGTAACTAAACGAAATGAATTCTACCGGATACGCCTTCAGGATTTCTAAATCACCCTCAGCGATGTCAAGCGTGATGTTATTTTCTTTAAAGAAGCGTTTCGAATAACTTGGGTACTCGCCTCGTGATTGGACATCGATAAAGAAATAATTTTCACGGTTGGCTTCAACCGCCTTCCATGCATCTTCCGGGGCACACGTATTTGCATACGAAACACCACCGGCAAGCATGCAACCAATTTTAAAATTCGGGTTGATGTCATGCGCTAATTTTGTCACCCGCGCTGACGCCACTAGCTGATGGTGAGCCGCTTGATACGTTGTTTGTTTCGGATTGGCGGTTTTCGTGACATCGATCCCACCTCCAAAAAATGGTGCGTGTAAAATCATATTAATTTCATTAAAGGTCAACCAGTACTTCACCTTGTCCTTATAACGTTTAAAGATGACTTCAGCATAGTTTTCATACAGTTCAATAACACGACGATCGGCCCAACCGTTACATTTTTTCATGAGCGCTAGAGGTGTATCAAAATGATTGATGGTCACGAGCGGTTCAATCCCGAGACGCACACATTCATCAAAAAGGTCGTCGTAAAAAGCAAGACCCGCTTCATTCGGCTCGGCATCGTCACCATTAGGAAAAATACGAGGCCAACTAATCGAGGTTCTAAATGTTTTAAAACCCATTTCAGCCATCAGCGCTAAATCCGCTTTATAATGATGATAAAAATCAATCGATTCATGACTCGGATAAAAATCATACTGCCCTTCTAACGCTAATTGCGGATTCATAATCGCTTCCCAGCGTCCGTGTGCTGCATCAGGCAATACATCAACAAGTGATAAGCCTTTGCCATCCGTTAAATAAGCACCTTCACATTGATTGGCAGCGACTGCGCCGCCCCATAAAAAGTCTTTTTGAAATGGTGTTGTCATAATAAATCCCCCTTTTATTTTGGTAGTATCATTACATTTAGCCAAAAGAAAAAGACCCAAAAAAACCGTAAACATTTAACTGTCTTGGTCTCTTGGGTCATGCCTAATTGAATAGTTACACGCCAATTATTCGCTGTAAGATACATCAGTAATATGTAGTGGCCTTACGTTTTTCTCGCTTAGCAGACAATAAAAAATACCTATCAAAATACAATGCTCCATTGCATCCACAATAAAGTCACTCTATTCTAATAGGTAATGCCTGCTCAATCAGTAACACCCTCTGAATATAATTTTATTATAACTAAAAATGTAAGCGTCGTCAAACAATAGCTGCTATTCTATCCGAATAGCCTCTGGCTACTAAATTAATTAGACACAAATAAAAAAAGCACAACAACTTCTCAAAGAGAGTTGTTGTGCCAGATTGTAGACAAAGTCGAATTAAACTGGTTTTACTTTGAACTTTAGTTCAAGTGACTTTGGCTACAAGATGACTTGACTGAAAAGAAACGTTGTTATATCCTCTCGTATTTAAATCCTAAACTTGGGTGATTTCAAAAATAACGCATCGACGGGAAATAGTCGAGACGTTATTTTCTCCAATCACTGCCGTTTAGAACGGCTTTAAATTCTTTTGTTCTAGGAAACACGAGCCGTTGAGGTGAGTGTACAGATGGTACTCGACTCCGAGAATGCGAGGCATTGACGACCTAGAACAGCGTTTATCTTCAGTTTGACACAACAACTTCTCAAAGAGAGTTGTTGTGCTACAGACTGAAACTCGCTGCGCATCGACTATCACCCTATCAATCTTTTGCTTTGCGGTCCATCACCAACGTTAACACAAACCCAATCACAAACGCGAGCGCAATCGCGATGAAAATACCATAAAAGGTACTATCGATACCGGTTTTTGGATTAATCATACTCGGAATCCCAAAAATACCAAGACCACCCGTAATATAACTTTTCGTTCCCATGAAACCAAGGATTGCACCACCAATCGCAGCCGCAATACAACTCGCAATAAACGGCTTTTTACGCGGTAAGGTAATCCCATAAATTGCTGGTTCCGTCACTCCGAAAACACCTGAGATAAAGGCCGAAATACCAAGACCCTTTGTTTTCTGATCTTTCGTTCGCAACACAACGGCTAATACCGCTCCAATTTGAGCGAATGATGCCGCAAAGGTCAATGTTAAAATCGGATCAAAACCTAAGGTCGTTAAATTAAGCAAACCAATTGGCACAAGGCCCCAATGTAACCCAAAAATAACGAGCACCTGCCAAATACCACCTAAAATCAATCCAGCCATCAACGGACTAAAGTGATACACAGCCAAACTACCTGCGCCTAGCGCCGTTCCGAGCCAGGTTGAAATGGGACCAATCACTAAAAAGGTAATCGGCACAACAACCAAAGTCGAACAAAACGGCACCAAGAAGGTTTTGACCACATCTGGAATAATCTGTTTGAAGAACGGCTCAACTTTGGAGGTGAACCAGATGGCTACAATAATCGGAATAACCGAAGATGTATAGCTCATCATCACAACGGGAATACCTAAAAACGTCAAATAAATTGGCGATTCAAACAGCGTTCCACTAAAAAGGGTATACAACGGTTCAGCTCCCGAGGCCATCATTGCCAACGGACTAAAGCCAACAATCGTCGGATAAACCAACGTTGCGCCGATGACCATCCCTAAGAAGGGATTGACACGGAACTTTTTACTGGCCGTATAGCCTAACATGATTGGCAAGAAGTAGAAGAACGAATCACCTAATGCTTGTAACACAATATACGTCCCTGAGGTCTCATGAAGCCAACCAAAGGTGAGCAACAACGCTAGCACACCTTTGATCATCCTGTTGCGGCTAACAGCCCTAGAGCAGGGGCAAAAATACCTGAAATTAAATCAATAAAACGATCGAGCAGTGAACCTTTATCATCATCTGGTACTTGTTCTTGACCCGTCAGTCCTGTTTGTTGCATCAATTCTTGATACACATCAGCGACATGGTTGCCAATGACAACTTGGTATTGACCGCCGCTTTGAACAACGGTCACAATCCCATCAGCAGCCTTTAAATAATCAGTGTTCGCTCGGTGTTCATCTTTCAATTTAAAACGTAAACGGGTGGTACAGTGTACAACACTGTTGATATTGTCTTTACCGCCAATATTTTCGATAATCATTGCCACTAGCTGTGCGTATTTCATATCTAACCCTCCACAAATTTATGTTGTATCTTGCCCCTTACTCTCAACTTAAACGACGTCAATAATAGCTTCGCCAACCTTGACGTCACCATCAGCCATCGCTTTAACGGTGGCATACTCACTTGTATTTGTCACAATGATTGGTGTGACAAGTTCATAGCCTGCTGCTTTAATTTGTTCAATATCAAAGGTCACAAGCAAGGTTCCTTTTGTAACGCGGGCACCTTTTTCAATATGTGTTTCAAAAAACTGTCCATCTAATTGCACGGTATCCATCCCAATATGCATTAAGATTTCTGCCCCTGCGGTTGTCTTCATCCCGACAGCATGACCGGTTGGGAACACAAGCGAAATTTCACCGTCTGTTGGCGCATATAACTTGCCGTCAGTCGGTAAAATCGCAACGCCATTCCCCATCGCGCCTGAAGCGAAAACTTCATCGCTAATACCACTTAACTCTTTTACGGTTCCAACTAAGGGACTGCCAATTGTTTCAGCTTTTACCACATCACTCACGTGTGTTTGTGTTGCTGGTGTTACATCTTCATCTAAATGTGATTTATCCATAATAAGCGTTAATACAAGACCTAACACAATTGCCACAGCCATGGCGATTAAACAGCCATAGAAACCGCCGTCAATTCCAGCGGGCGAAATTTTACTTGGGATACTAAAAATACCAATCCCACCAACCATATATGTTTTTGTTCCCGCAAAGCCCATAATACCACCAGCAATCGCCGAAGCAATACAACTTGCAATAAATGGTTTTTTACGCGGTAAAGTTATACCGTAAATCGCCGGTTCAGTTACACCGAAGATACCTGAAATAAACGCTGAAATCCCCAAACCTTTGGTTTTTTTTGTTTTTTTGTTCGTAATGTTACACCTAAAACAGCCCCAATTTGCGCAAATGACGCTGCGCCTGTTAGTACTAAAATCGGATCAAACCCGAGTGTCGTTAAGTTTAACAACGCCACCGGCACTAAGCCCCAATGTAAACCGAAAACAACTAGCACCTGCCATAACCCACCTAATATTACACCTGCTAAAATCGGACTGAAGTGATATACCGCGAGACTACCTGCACCAATTGCTGTTCCTAACCAAGTTGAAAGCGGTCCAATGACTAAGAAAGTTAATGGCACAACAACTAAGGCTGCACAAAATGGCACTAAGAACGTTTTAACAACGTCTGGAATAAGTTTTTTGAAGAACGGTTCCACTTTTGACGTTAACCAAATCGCTAAAATAATTGGAATAACTGATGACGTGTAGTTCATCATAATAACTGGGATACCTAAGAAGGTAATGTAAATGGGTGATTCAAAAATCGTACCACTAAACAATGTATATAGCGGCGTCGCATCCGAAGCCATCATCGTTAATGGTGCCATCGCTGAAATTGTAGGATAAACAAGTGTGGCCCCAATAACCATCCCGAGGAAGGGATTGACCTTGAATTTTTTACTCGCTGTATACGCAAGCATGATTGGTAAGAAGTAGAAGAACGAATCGCCTAAGGCGTTTAAAATAATATACGTTCCTGAATCAGTCGCTAACCAACCGAACGTTGTAAAAATAGCTAAAAAGCCTTTAATCATACCCGTTGAGGCTAATAAACCTAATGTCGGTGCAAAAATACCAGAGATTAAATCAATCGCTTTGTCTAACACCGAACCGCCGTTATCAACATTACCTGCTTCAGTTTGCTCTGATAAGCCGGTTTGTTTAACGATTTCAGCATATACATCAGACACGTGGTTGCCGATAACGACTTGGTACTGCCCACCACTTTGAACAACGGTAACGATACCATCCGCATTCTTCAAGAAATCAGTGTCCGCTTTTTGTTCATCTTTCAACTTAAAACGCAGTCGTGTTGTACAGTGAACGACACTGTTTACATTCTCCTTTCCTCCGATTTTTTCAATAATTAACTTGACGAGTTGTTCATATTTCATTTTTTTACCTCCGTTACTAACAACAGTTAGTGTATTTGATTAGCTTTTGTTTGCTCAGCACTATCACGGTGGTCGCAAACCACTTTTAGGACTAATAAAACCCTTCATTTAAACCTCTCCTTTCTCGATGAAAAAAGGCATGACTCAACCAACAGCAACCCACCTGTTATTGAATCATGCCTAATTTAATAGTCACATCTTTATTTAGTTAACTAAAATAATGTTATCGCCTGTTTTCACTTCGCCTTCTGCAATCGCACGAACTTGCGTATAGCTAGACGTATTCGTAACAATAACCGGTGTAATAATTTGATAACCGGCCGCTTCAATCGCTGCAATATCAAAGCTCACTAATAAATCGCCCTTTTCAACCTCCGCACCTTTTTCAACATGAACGGTGAAATACTTACCATCGAGTTCGACAGTGTCCATTCCTATATGCATCAATATTTCTGCACCAACGATTGTTTGCATGCCAATCGCATGCCCTGTCGGGAACACTAATGTTACTTCACCTTTCGCTGGAGCAACGAGCTCTCCTAGCGTCGGAATAATCGCTACACCATTACCCATCGCTCCTGAGGCGAATACTTCGTCACTAATACCACTTAACTCGCGCATTGTTCCTGTTAAAGGACTGCCAATTCGCTCTTCGTTCACGGTTGTTGCTGTTGTTGTACTTTCAGTTACTGCAATGTGTTCGTCTTTATGCGATTTATCCATAATAAGCGTCAATAACCAACCTAACACAAAGGCAACTATTACTGCGATTATAACGCCATAAAAACTACCATTAATACCTTCTTTAGGGTCAATCAAACTCGGTAAGCTGAAGAGACCTAAACCACCGACAATAAACCCTTTTGTACCAGCGACACCAATAATACCACCACCAACTGCCGAAGCAATACAACTTGCAATAAATGGCTTTTTACGCGGTAAGGTAATCCCATAAATAGCCGGTTCAGTCACACCAAAAATACCTGAGATAAATGATGAGGCTCCTAACCCTTTAACTTTTTTATCTTTCGTGCGCATCATCACAGCTAACACTGCACCAATTTGTGCAAATGTTGAAGCAGTCATTAACACGAGGATTGGATCGTAACCAATTGTCGATATATTAAGAATCGCAATTGGCACGAGACCCCAATGCAAGCCGAAAATAACCAATATTTGCCATAAAGCACCAATCGCAATACCCGCAAGAATTGGACTGAACTCATACACAGCAAGACTACCTGCACCTAAGGCATCGCCAACCCACGTTGAAATGGGGCCAATGACAATAAATGTGATTGGTACAATTACAAGTGCTGAACAGAACGGAACTAAGAATGTTTTAACCACATCTGGAATAACTTTCTTGAAGACTGGCTCAACCTTAGATGCAAACCAGATAGCTATAATAATCGGTATAACTGACGATGAATAACTCATCATAATAACAGGAATACCTAAGAATGTTATGTATACCGGTGAAGCAAATATCGTTCCGGCAAAGAGGGTATACAGCGGCTCTGCACCAGCTGCAGCCATCGCCATTGGACTTAACCCAACAATTGATGGGTACACAAGTGACGCCCCTATAACCATCCCCAGGAACGGATTAACTTTGAATTTCAAACTCGCTGTATAACCAAGCATGATTGGTAAGAAGTAGAAGAATGAATCACCTAATGCATTCAAAATAATATAAGTTCCTGATGAATCCGCTAACCAACCAAACGTTAAAAATAATGATAAAAGACCTTTAATCATACCAGTCGCAGCTAGTAAACCTAATGCTGGGGCAAAAATACCTGAAATCATATCAATGAAGCGATCTAAGGGCGAACCTTTTGATGTATCAGACTCTTCCTCTTCTCCTGTTATACCCGCAAGTTGATTAATTGCACTGTAGACATCTGCTACATGATTTCCAATTACGACTTGATATTGACCGCCACTTTGAACAACTGTCACTATACCATCAGCTTCTTTTAAAAAGTCAGTATTCGCCTGCTTTTCATCCTTTAACTTGAAGCGTAATCGTGTCGTACAATGCATCAGGCTATTAATATTTTCTTTTCCGCCGATGTTTTCGATAATCAGCGTTGCTAATTTTTCATATTTCATATGTATCGCCTCCGTTTTCTGTTGTTTTTTTTGTTCTATGTATTAAAATTTTGAAACGGTTAGATTTTCCGCATCACTCCCTTCACTGAAAAATAAAAAATGACCCAAAAAAAACACCCGCAATGGTTGCTTTTTGGGTCATGCCTAATTGAATAGTCACACGCCTGTTTGTTCATCTTCTTTTTTATTTGTTACGCGCCAAATATGAAGACAGAGGTATAAACGCTCATCTTGGGATAATTCCCAACCTTCTGTTTTGTTTAAAAAATAAGCAATCTTTTCGACCGTTTTATACGCATCCGCATATTTAAGTCGCATCATTTCAAGTAAACCAGAATCTAACGAGTTAATGCCGACCGGTTCATTATCCAGATGACGTAAAACAAAAAAACGTAAGTGTGAGACAAAGCGATCGTAATGGAACGACTCTTGATTAAGTAGTATTTGGTATTTTATTTGAATGATTTCAAGAATATTATGCACTATTTTTGACATTTTTAGCGTTTCTTGGAGTTTGCCTTCATTCAATTGCGCATTGACAAAATGATAGGTCAAAAAAACATCCTCACCGCGTGGTAGCTCAATCTTAAACTTTGCTGTAATAATACCCATTGCGATTTTGGCAGCCTCATATTCTTTCGGGAACAATTTCTTTACTTCCCAACGAATGGAGGTATTCGTCATCTCAATATTACTCATCGCTCTTTCGATTAAAAAACTAATGTGATCGGCCAAAATTAAGTAGTTGTTATTTTCGAATTGAATACCTAACTTTTCTTCAACAACAACTGTTATTTGTGAAGAGAGTTCTAATATCTTGGGATCCATTTGTAACAATGTTTCTACACCCTCATTTGTTTTTGCACTGTGAGACTCAGCAATGAAACGTCGCTCAATCTTTTCTTCATCAATCTCATCATTAATCTTTTTATTAAATCCAATCCCGCTCCCAATAACAATCCATTCTGTTAAATCGTTATCTTTAACCAAAACAGCATTATTATTAAAACTTCGGATGACCTTCATTCATGTCCCTCCCGTTAACTAAAAAATACCCATTGAAACACAAGCATACTGCGCGAACAATACGACATTGTATTCCAACAGGTAATGCCCGAACGTATCGGTAACACCCTCTTGCTTATACATGTAAGTTTAAACTAGTCTGAAAGCGTTGTCAACGAGTTTCGAAGCTTTATTTATTCATTTTGATGACTTCAATCGCTTTCAATCGCCTCTTTTTCTCAAAAAAAAAAAGAAAATAATGACATTTAAATCAGTTACAATTGATTAAAAAGACCCAGAACTACGATTGAGTAGCACCAGATCTTTATAATACATCTTATTTATGCACTGTGACAGAAGTCGACTCAGCCACTTGTTTGCGTCCCATATTAAAGACGATGTTTAACACAATGGCACAGACACTACCGGCGACGATACCATTGCTTGTGAACAATTGCACAAATTTAGGTAAGGTCGCAAACAACTCTGGCACCGTTGTGACACCTAGACCTAAACCAACCGAACAGGCAATAATTAATAAATTCTCCTGTGAGGCAAAGTTAACTGTGCCGAGCATTTTGATCCCTTGAGCGACAACCATTCCAAACATCGCAATCATTGCGCCACCTAACACAGGCGTTGGAATCGTTGTTGTTATCGCACCCATTTTTGGAATTAAACCGAGAATCACTAAGAACGCAGCCGCAACATAGATAACCTTGCGTGTTTTAATGCCTGATAACTGTACGAGGCCAACATTTTGTGAGTAAGCCGTGTAAGGGAATGTATTGAATACACCACCTAAAATAATCGCCAACCCTTCTGAGCGATAACCGCGAGCTAAATCGTTCGGTGTTAATTTTTTCTTTGTAATATCACTTAAGGCAAAATACACACCAGTTGACTCGACCATACTGACTAACGAGATAATAATCATCGTTAAAATCGCCGAAAAATTAAAGGTTGGCACCCCAAAATAAAACGGCGTTGGCACGTGAACCCAAGAAGCCTCCGCCACAGACTGGAAGGAAATTCCTTTGCCGATGAGTGTAAAAAGTGTGCCTGCTAGAATACCAATTAAAACAGCAATTGCTCGCATAAAACCAGAGCCAAAACGATAAGTTAAAATAATGACAAGTAATGTTCCGAATCCTAACGCCAGGTTATAACCTGACCCAAAATCAGCACTCCCTTGACCACCAGCCAAATTATTAATTGCTACCGGGATTAACGTCAAACCAATGACCGTTACAACTGATCCAGTCACAACCGGAGGGAAGAATCGCACAACTTTGGAAAAGAATGGTGCAATTAAAAAGACAAACAGGCCTGATGCAATAATCGCACCATAAATCGCACCAATGCTAATGTCCTGACCAATCAACACAATCGGTGCAATCGCTTGAACAGCACAGCCCAATACGACTGGCAAACCAATACCAATAAATTTACCCACACGTAATTGCAAGAACGTCGCAATCCCACACATAAAAATATCAATCGAAACTAAGTACGTTGTTTGTTGCACTGTAAATCCGAGTTGGTTGGCAATTAACAACGGCACAATGACTGCCCCCGCATACATTGCTAATACATGTTGCAAACCTAACGCAACGATTCTTCCTTTTTTAAACATTGATCAAAAATCCCCTCTCAGACTCTAAATAAAAGCTGCCCCTCTAAATGAGGAGCAGCTTAATCTACTTAGCAGTATCACTATTGCTAACCATTCATGCCTATGCCTCACTTATAGTCCGACTGTTTACGGCAGTCAGGTAGAAACGCGTCGTCCATATTACGACAATTATATAAGTGCTTGTTTATGATACAACCAATGATTCACGTCATCGCTTTCATCATCTTGCATATACTATTGCATTTAGTTTAGCCTTTTTTGGTTAAAAGGTCAAGCCTATCCGAACGTTTGACGTACGTTTAAGAAGAATTAACACATTATCGTTCGTGTTTTTAACCAGAAATGATTTATATGTCGTTAAAAATAAAAAAACAGAGGTGAAAACACCTCTGTTTCAGATTGTAGACAAAGTCTAAAGAGACTTCATTTTCTTTCGAATGCTATTACAGTGACTTTGTTTACGAGATGATAAGACTGAATAGTAAGGCTGTTATGTCCTCTAGTTTAATCAACCAGAAACTGTCAACTTTCAGAAAAATGGCAGCGACGGTAAATAGTCGCCTTCATTTCTCTTCCAAGCTGTATGCTTCCAACCGGTTGATTTCACTTTCGTTCTAGTAGGCACGACGAGCGAGTGACGGTGCGCGTACTGATGGTACGTAATCCCGAGCGAGCAAGTCGTAACGACCTAGAACAGCATTTATCTTCAGTCTAAGAATACACTTTAGTTCCTTATTAATAAAATAAGCGACTCCAACTTTTATTTTTCGCCACTTAACTCAACTAAAATTTTCGCCTGCGTTTTATCGTTCGTTAACGCTTCAAAACCGTTGCTGACAATGTCATCCAAGACAATCTGTGAAGTGACGATTCCTTGCGGTTTCAATTGCCCTGTTCCCATCAAGTCAACCGTTTGTTGGAAAGTTGTCGGTGTGTAGGCAATTGAAGATGTGATTTTAACACCCGTATTTGTAAGGTGGAGCGGATTCCATTCAATCGGACGAGCAAAGATGGAAACAATCACCATTGTCCCACGAGCGCGAGTTGCATCAATTGCTGCCTTGAAGGTTGGTGCGACTCCAGCCACCTCAAAGGTCACATCGACACCACCAGGTACGATGTCACGAATAGCTTGTATCCCATCAACTTCACCCGAATTAATTGCATGTGTCGCCCCTAATTCTAAGGCTTTTTCTAAGCGATTGGCTGACAAATCGAGCACAATGATCTTACTTGCCCCAGCAGCTTTTGCGGCAATTACTGTTAATAACCCAATTGGACCGGCCCCAAAAACAGCCACAGTGTCGCCAAAGAGCAGTTCACTCTCTTTAATCGCCTGCACAGCCACTGCCATCGGCTCGACTAAGGCACCATCTTGTAGTGTCATTGTTTCTGGTAACTTGTAGACTTGTTTTTCGGGAGCATTGGCAAAGGTTGTGAAACCACCATCGCCATGTAAGCCAATAAAACTAAAGCCATCATATGTATCAAGCGCCTCTGGTTTAATACCATGAGTCAGTGTCGGATTAATCGCTACACGATCGCCTACTTTAAAACGCGTAACCTCGCTGCCTACTTTTTCAATCACACCGGCAAATTCATGCCCCATAATTAAAGGTGCAACTTCACCAGTAAATTGATCCGGTTCATTCACAGGTACAAAGACAGGCCCTTCTTGATATTCGTGTAAATCACTCCCACAAATACCGGCCCAAGCAACGCGAACAGTCACTTCATCAGTCTTTAACGCCTTCAACTCTCGTTCTTCGATCCGAATATCCTTTTCGCCATACCAAACTGCTGCCTTCATTTATAAAACCCCCATTTAAAGTATTAAAAAAGTCGGCCACCACTAGATGTAACCGTTTTCTTTTCTCTTTAAGTATAGCTAATGTCACTGCACTTGTCTATTGAACGATACCTATTAAGTTATATCATGTGACAAATAGACAAACGAACTAATACTTTTACTTGTCGGTTGCACGCTCATTCGTTAAAATAGAAAAAGATAGACAAACGAATGAAGGAGGCTTATCATGAAAATTCTCGTATTAGCAACCGGGGGCACAATCGCTTCTGTTGAAACCGCTAATGGGTTGCTTCCTGGATTAAATGTTCAAGAATTACGCAACTATTTTTCAGAACAAAACAACACACGTCAACATAGTGACTTAACACTTGATTTCCATCTTTTAATGAACAAAGACAGTACAAATATGAGCCCGAATGACTGGGTTACTATTTCCCAGGCAATTGAACGCGACTATAACAACTATGATGCCTTTATTGTGACACACGGCACAGATACACTCGGATATACTGCCGCCGCCCTGTCGTACATGCTACAAGGCGTCAACAAACCGATTGTCTTAACTGGCTCACAAATTCCACTCAGCTTTCATAAAACGGATGCAAAACGGAACGTTCGCGACGCCCTCACTTATTGCTTAGAAGGCCAACCAGGCGTTGTCGTTGTGTTCGACGGCAAAGTCATTCAAGGTACACGAGCAGTTAAAATTCGCACCAAAAGTTATGATGCGTTCGCGAGCGTTAATCACCCGTATATCGCTCAGATTGAAGGCGGACATGTGACCATGACGACTTCTCCTGCGCAAACAGAGGAGACCATGCAGTTCAACACAACCATTTGCCCCGATATTTTCCTTTTGAAATTGTTCCCAGGCTTAAAAGCCTCTTTTTTCGAGGCAATCGCAAAAGATTATGATGGCATCATCATTGAAAGTTTCGGAAATGGCGGGTTGCCGTTTGAAGATGAGAACATCCTTGAACAGGTCGGAAAACTGACAGAACAAGGCGTGTCAGTTGTGATGACAACGCAATGTTTAGAGGAAGGCGAAAACTTACTGCTCTATGAAGTGGGCCAAAAAGTGGCGCAATACCCTGTCATTTTATCTGGCGATATGAATACTGAAGCCATCGTCCCAAAACTAATGTGGGTATTAGGCCAAACGAAAGATCCAATTGCCGTAAAACGATTGTTCGAAACACCGATTGGTGGCGACTTGTCAGCTGACTGGGCTTAAATACACCTAAAAGCAGGTTAATTGACTTTGGCTACAAGAACACTTGACTTAAAAGAAGCCACCCGCATAGCGGGTGGCTTCTTTGTTAAACTTATTATTTTGAAACTGTTACAATCGCATCATTCATTTTCACTGCGCCTGTTGTTTGCGCGAATGAGAAGTCTGCGTAATCTGCTGTATTTGTGACGATAACCATTGTTGTTGTATCGTATTCTTTCGATTTAATGCCTTCAATATTAAATTTACCAAGTACTTCACCACGTTTAACGTGAGCACCAGTTGAAGTTGTCATCTCAAAGAATTCGCCGTTCAACTCAACTGTATTAATACCGATATGAATTAATACTTCGATTCCTTGCTCTGATTTAATACCAATTGCGTGTTGTGTACCGTAAAGAATAATAACTTCACCATCAACAGGTGCTGTTACAACACCTTCACTCGGGATGACCGCGAAACCTTTACCCATAATTTCAGCACTGAAAACAGGATCGTTAACATCTTTCAATTCAACTAATTCACCTGTTAAAGGTGATGTGATTGTGTTAGCTGCTACTGCAGGCACTGTTGTTTCTGCTTTTGCTTGAGTTGTTGTAGCAGTCGCTGTTTGTTTCGGTTTTGGTAAACCAAACATAATCGCACCAATCATACCGATTGCAATCGTAATAACAAAGGCAATCACTAATGCTGTAAAGTTAGAATTTTCACCCATAAAGAAGTTAAAGTATAGTGGGTTTAAAATCGGTGAGAACGTATCTGACGTTACACCACTGTAACTTACAATCGCACCACCGACTGCTGACGCAATTAAACCAATGATAAACGGACGTTTGTATTTTAAGTTGACACCGTATAGTGCAGGTTCTGTAATACCAAAGAAACCAGCAATTGTTGCTGAAACAGCAACTTCTTTATCTTTACCTTTTAAGCGGAAAATCATCCCCGCAACTGCTGATACTTGACCAAATACGGCAATTAACATCACCGGTAAAATGGTATCATAACCTAATGAATCGATGTTGATCATTGCAATCGGTAAAATGGCCCAGTGCATACCGAAAACAACAAGTAATTGGAATAAACCACCTAAGATTAAACCAGCAATTAATGGATTTAAGTCATAAGCGTATGTGTAAACTTTTGAAATCCAATCACCAACAAGCGTGCCTAAAGGCCCGATGAATAAGAACGCTAATACGCCAGCTACTAATAAGGTGAAGAATGGTACAAAAACAATTTTCGCTGCTGCCGGAATGATTTTTTTGAAGAATCGTTCAACGTAAGACGTTACCCAGATTGCTAAAATCGTCGGTACAACCGCACCACCGTATTTATTAAAGTCGACATTGTAACCAAATGGTTTGAATACAAGTTCGCCGATTGATGGATCAACTAATGGATAAACCATTGCCGAAGCAATCGCCAAGGCGATAAAGCGATTCATCTTGAAGGCATCTGCCGCTGTAATCGCAATAAACAATGGAAGGAACTTGAAGATACCTGTTGAAATTGCTGTTAGCATTACATACGTTAATGATGTTTTAGTAATAACATCATACATTTCTAATGTGTTAACCAATGCCATTACGATACCAGCACCGGCAAGAACACCAATATACGGTGTGAAGAATGACGCAATCACTGCCAATGCGCCGCTTGCTGATTTTTTCTTCGGTGTGTTATCTTGAGCTGCTTCACCGTTACTGTTCACATTATAGTTGTTGTTGATTGATGTGTAAACGTCATTTACTTCTGAACCGATCACGACTTGATATTGACCGCCACCACGAACAACTGACATAACTTTGTCAACTGACTCGAGCGCTTCTTTGTTTGCTTTTGATTCATCTTTCAAGACGAAACGTAAACGTGTGGCACAGTGCACGACTGAATCAACGTTTTGTTCGCCTCCGACATTTTCAACGATTTTCGCTGCAATATCTTTGTACTTATCTGCCATTACAAATTCCTCCTATGTATGGTTCTTGTTATGATTACAAAAAAAATAACCAAAGACACCCGACAATAAGTCTAGGAGTACTTTGGTTATGCCTGATCGAATCAGTAACAAGCCATTATCTATATGAAACCGATTTCTCATGGTACCGGTTTCTTTTACTTCGTAATAATAACAAAAAAAAGGGGGTAAATCAAGAGACATTTCGATTTATATGAATAATTAAATAAAGTTTTTCATCTTCACTTAAAGTCCAACCGTACATTTCACCTAAGTATTGCTCAATTTTATGAATGCATTGGTCTTCAGCAACATAGCGTTCCTTCATCAATCCGTACATTTCATCGACTTTACCTTCAATCACTTCATTGCCTAAGTGTCGGATCACAAAAAACTTCAAATGCGTTATAAACCGTTGATACATAAATGACTCTTCGTCAAATTCAACATTAAAATGATACTGCACAATATTTAAGATATTTGTTAATATTTTCATGACTGATGTTGTTTCATGAAAATCAGAGCGACCGATTTCATCATTAATAAAATGCAACGCAATTGAACTCGCCTCATCCTTCGGTATTTTACGCCCCGTCTCTTTACTCAAGTAGGTAATTGCCTGGATACCAATTTCATAGTGGATTGGAAAAAAATGTTTAATTTCCCAGTTTAACGGGTTTTTTATATCCATTTCTGCCTCAAATCGTTGCAAAGCAAAATCGATATGATCTGCCAACGTGACAAAAACCGACATATTTAACGTTTTATTTAGAATTTGTTCACCCATTTTAACAACTGCGTGTGTGTATTCTATCACTTCAGCCGAATAACGTTGTAAGAGATCGACTGATGTATTTTGTGGAACACTATATTTTTTTTCAATTATGTTAAGGTCTGTTAATTCATAAGGCGTCTTCGGAAAGCCAATCCCTTTGCCCGTAACAATGAGTTCTACACCGTTATCATCGAGCGCCATTGCAAAATTATTATTGATTTTCTTCATTATTTTCATATATACACCGTCCTTTCTTCTCTAGTAAAAACCGTTAATGGCATAACAATCATTCTATACATCACCGTTTTTTTTGTCAATTAAAAAATAAAGCCTTTTCATGCATATAAAACAGCTAACAATTGGATATCTCACCGTTTTTTCATTATAATAGGAAGAAATAACCGTAAAATCCCATTATTACTGAAAGGACGTTTCTTATGCGCACACTCTTAAATAATAATTCCTTACGTCGCCTTAAATTTATGGAGCTGCTCTATAATACGAAGGATTGGCTAACCTTAAAACAAATCGCGACCGATATTGACTGTTCAGAGCGTGTTCTTCGTGTCGATATTAGCCACATTAACGAAACCTATATGCCCTTTTCAATTGTAACTTCACAAAAAAAAGGGGTTAAACTTGAATATCCGACCAACTATTCGCTCGAATTTGTGTTTCAACAAATATTGACCGATAGCATCGAGTTTACTGTGCTCGAAAAGATTCTTCTTGACGAGTCATTCGATATCATAGATTTAGCGAACACACTTTACACAAGTCCCTCAACACTCAACCGCATCATTAATAAAAATAATAAACTCCTATTAGAACGTGATATTAAAATCCATACTCAACCATGCTATATCGGCGGAAATGAACTGAACATTCGTAATTTACTGTCGCAGTTTTTACTTGAAAAATACGGTGCTTACAACTCACCTTTTACGACTCATCAAATTCAAACCGTCGATTACTTATACGAAATGATGTGCGAAACTGTCAATGAAACACCTGCGATGCAAGACCGCTTACGTCTTCGATATTGGTTCATGGCCTCAATCATTCGTATTAATAACGGTCACCATCTTACACTTGAAAGCAATGAGGTGCCTCAAGAAGTCAAACAACTCTATCAAAATGAACAACTACAAATAGCCTTCACTTTCTTACTAGACTGCGAATTCACGCCTACTATTTTAATGGAGTTACTTGTTATTTTTGCTGACATTAACTACTTCAGCAATACTTCTGCGTTAAAAACACATCTTAAGCAAACAACTACAGACAATCTACTTGCTCGAAACATCTATACTTTTTTGACAAACTTGTCTGAGAACACCCACATTCCATTAACTAATATTGATGAAGTCGCTTTGCAACTCTACAATAAACATTATCTTCTGGTCGGACCTAACTACATTATCTACAATCGTAAAGCACTTTTTGCTAAACGTATTCGTGAAGTTTATCCCTTTTTTGTTGCAAGTGTTCAACAGGAACTTTCAAAATTATCAAGTGCTCAAGATTTCTATTATAAAGACTATGCCGTTAATGAAATTCTTTATACCTTATTGATTCATTGGGAGAATTTCATTACCCTGCTAGAAAAGGCTTTACCGCCTCTAACTGTCGGATTGTATTCTGACTTCGACAATGCACATTCTCGTTTTGTCGAAGGCATTCTACATTACTATTTCGGTAAACATTTACAGTTCGTCCATATTCAAGATATTAGTGATATACCCGATATTTCTTTGTTAATCACTACTATTTCATCCTTGAACTTCTTAGAGATGCCTGTGATTTGTATCGATCCACTACCATCACCAAAAAATCTGTTAGAAATCCAACAAGCGTTGCAGTCATTCAATGACAGACCAAACTATCTTGCTTCGAAATATTTCTTGTAGTGAAAAGCGGTTACATCAGCTCGCTACAGCGCCGCTTATCTCGTAACCAAAGTCGGTTGACTTATTACTTCAAAATCAATTAAACTTTTCGACAATCTAGACCTTGCCGTTGCAAGGTCTTTTTTAGTCAAGAAAGTGACCAAATAGCTTCAATTATATAGCCAACCAGCATCATCATAAAAAAACTTACCATTACTAATATATTACCTAAAATGAGCAATTGTTTTTTTGTAGGTAGTGCAAAAAGGACACCTATAACACCAATAATGGGTGTAAATACAACGGCTGGATTTGAAGTTGCATTGAAAAAAAAAGGGCAGCCACAAACACACACCACCAACAAGACAAATTAAAGCGATATAATTATAAATTTTAAACATCATTTATTACCTCTCCTATAATTAGACATAAAAAAAGAGAATACTAAAGGGGATTAGTACTCTCATGGGATAAGGGATATTTCTAGGGATATAATTATTTTAGGGAAATAACTATATTGATAGTATACACCTTGATTGGCATAACTTGCCTATCAAAAAATGACGCCCTTACGGCTTTTTTTGATAGACTTTTTCTTCAAAAAAAAGAGAACGCTAAAGGGGATTAGCGCTCTCATGGGATAAGGGATATTTCTAGGGATAATTATTTTAGGGAAATAATTATAGCCTAAGTATACTATCTTTTTGAGGATGTGTGTTATCAAAAAAAACCTTTTGATGGGCATTTTTTGATAACCCCTTCTCCAGTTATAACTACATCATAAAAAGAAGCACCCCCCAAAAAGTTAGCTTTTTGAGTTTAACTTTCCAGGGGCGATACATGCCTCTTTTGAAATGTACTATTTAATTTTTCTTTACGAACTCAGATTTTAATTTCATCGGGCCGAAACCATCAATTTTACAATCAATATTATGGTCTCCTTCAACAAGGCGAATATTTTTCACTTTCGTTCCCATTTTCAAATCAGACTGAGCTCCTTTTACTTTAAGGTTTTTCATCACTGTGACAGAATCACCATCTGTTAGTTGGTTCCCGTTAATATCTTTTACAATTAAGCCTTCTTCTTCTAATGGACTGTTAGTTGCTAATGTCCACTCGTGGGCGCATTCGGGGCAAATAAAATTTCCACGATCCTCATACGTGTATTCAGAGTTACACTCTGGACAATTGGGTAAATTACTCATTCGTACCTCCTGTATAGTTACTTATAATCACTACTTAATTATTATTATAAACAATTTAATAAACGCAAGCAAGCATCAATAGCTCGATGATTGATACGTTTAAATAATTGTTTCCACTATCGTAATCGGATATGATTAAAAGAGATAGTTAAATCATGACAAAGGATGTGTTTTATTTGCCTTCATTTAAACAATTAACAGCACAAAAAGAAGCACTTACTGAACAACCTTGGTATTCATTCGACTCAATTGATGATAACCACATCACTACACGACCAGGTGTCTATTGTATCGCAAGCTCAAAGGATAAAGGGGCCTCGAAACAGATTATTTATATTAATCAAACTGATAACCTAAAAAATCATCTTACAAGCTATGTCAGCATAACAAACATAACTACTTCGAAGTTAGAAAAGGCACTGGTTAATGATCCGCATCTCACGGCTATTCGTAGTATTGAACAAGCACACATCTATCTGAAAAACGACTGTTATTACAAATTTTCACAAATTGATGATACACGTGAACGCCTTTTCTTAGAACACAGTCTTAAATTCACTCTATCACCACGTTATTTAACTGTCAGAGCAAATTAACGTGGTGTTTTTGAATATTGTACAAACTCACTTGGTAACAGATGTGTATACTTTTTAAAAATATCAATAAAATAACGATAGTTATTAAACCCCACATCTAACGCTATCGTGCTAATTTTGTCTTCACCTTTTTCTAACCGAATAATGGCCTGAGCAATACGATAACGATTCAAATAATCATTAAACGTGTAGCCTGTCAGCGCTTTAAACCGCTTATTCAAATGTGTCTTGCTACGATTTACCTGTTCCGCAACATCGGTGACGGTGATTTTCTCTGCATAATGTTCTTCAATTAAGGTGAGTAATGCTTGTACACTTTTTGAACTTATCGTGGTTTTTTCTGTTTGATTAAAGACAAATAATTCACGGTGGCTCACTTCTTGTATTTTTTGATTAAACAATTCGTATTGTTTTTGAACTGTCCGTCTATCTTTACAACGCGTCAGCACGTCCTCTAATTCATCGTGATTTAACGGCTTCAATAAATAGTCAGTGACACCGTATCTTATCGCCTGTTTCGCCTTATTAAAATCATTATAGCCTGATATAATAATCGTTAAGAACACAAATGCTTTCCCTTCAAAATACTTTAAGACATCCAACCCACTCATCAAAGGCATGTTGATATCAAGCAAAACAATGTCCGGTTTTATAGCTTCAATCTGTTGAACAGCACTGTGACCATCACTTGCCTCTCCACAGATGACACATCCTGCTTTTTGCCAATTAACACTCATCTTTAGTCCTTCTCTAATGATATCTTCATCATCGACCAGCAATACTTTCAACACCCTCATCACCCCCTATTAGTGGCAGTCTTAATTGAACACAGGTCCCTTTACCTCGTTCCGACTTAATCGTTAGTCCATAAGCTGCACCGAACATCAAATAAATACGTCGATGGGTATTATAGAGCCCCACGCTATTCGATTTGTTTTCCGTAGCTTCAAACCTCAATTGAATGTCTTTTAAACGTTCACTGTCAATACCGCCACCATCATCGATAACGGTTAATAAACAGTGATTCCCTTCACGTTCCACCCTAATTGTGATAGAGAGCTTCGTTTTTAGATGTATATTTCTCAAAGAGGTTTTCATCGGTCAATTTTGATTTGTTCAGTCCGCCAAACATGACATCTGCATAAGGTTTATCCTTTTCAGATGAAATTCGCTTGAGTAATTCACCAGTGCCTGCAGATACTAGTTCGACCTTAATACCTGTTTCGTCTTCGAACATCGGTATCAATGTATTAACAATATTTTCACTGTTTGGTGAATAGACAACTAGTGTTTTATCTTCTTTTTTATCTGATTCTTTTGAAGAACTCTCATTCCCACACGCTACTAAAACAGTCATTAATAATAATGCAACAACCAGTAAACCTGCCATTTTTTTCATTGGTAAATCCTCCTTAGTTTTGATAATTAAATCATATCACATACTAAAGCGCTTACAATGCTAATATAGAACACTTTTACGCACTATAGAACAGCTGTTAAAGTCTAATAACACCTCAATACAATTGACTTCTCACAACAGAAATGTTAACCTTAGACTCATCATTTAACGCGTTAAAGCGTGTTGGTTAAGGAGCTTTTATTTATGAAACATCGTTCTGCTATTATCGAGGCGTTATTATTACTCAGCCTCATTCTCATTATTTTAGGTGTTAGTGTTATTAAATACCACCTTGCGCCACAAGTACCTATCCTCGTTTGTATCGGCCTGTTGCTCATTTGGGCAAAAGTACATCGTGTCGCTTGGCAAAAAATCCATACCGGGATTACTAACGGGATTGCGACTGGACTCATTCCGATGATTATTTTCATTCTCATCGGTGCCTTGATTGGCGTTTGGATTGCTGCTGGCATAATTCCATCCATGATGTTTTATGGCTTTCATCTTATCAATCCGCAGTTGTTTATCCCCTCAGTGTTTGTGATTAGTGCCATCGTTGGTGTAGCAGTCGGCAGTGCTTTCACTGTTGTGTCAACCGTTGGGATTGCCTTCTTAGGAATTGGCTTGTCGATGGGCTTTTCACCTGCGATTATTGCTGGGGCTGTTATTTCAGGCGCTGTCTTTGGTGACAAAATGTCTCCTTTATCCGATAGCACCAATTTAGCAGCTGCCATTGCAGAAGTTGATTTATTTTTACATATCCGTAATCTGATGTGGACGACCATTCCAGCTTTTTTTATCGCCTTAATCGGCTTTTGTTTGCTCGGCTTAACCAAAACGGCCACTTCGTTCGATCAAATCACAACAATTTCAACAGCATTGGCTGCCAATTTCTCGATTAATTGGTGGGTTTTACTGCCACTTCTCCTCATCTTCTTATGTGCTCAATTGAAGTTACCGGCAATCCCCACACTTTTTTTATCGATTGGCGTTGGGGTCATCATCCTGCTACTGACCCAAAAACATTCCGTTCAATCCGTTGCTGCCATTATTCAAGATGGCTATGTCGCACGAACAAACAACGAACTGCTTAATTCTCTTCTTACCCACGGTGGCATCCAAAGTATGATGTGGTCAATTTCATTAATTATTTTAGCTTTAGCCTTAGGTGGGTTGCTCGTTGAACTCGGTATTATAAAAACACTAATGGACGCCTTAATTCGACAACTAACAACTACTGGGCAGTTAATTTTAACAACCGCCCTTAGTTGTATCGGCATCAATTTACTAATTGGCGAACAATATTTAGCAATTATTTTACCTGGAAACGCCTTTAAATCAACTTATGAGAAGGCTGGTCTTCATCCATTAGCACTTTCTCGTGTACTCGAAGATTCCGGTGCCGTGGTCAATTCACTTGTTCCGTGGAGTGTCAGCGGTGTATTTATGGCTTCGACCTTAGGCGTTGCAACGATTGAGTATTTACCCTATGCTTTTTTCTGTTTGCTCTGTCCCTTGCTTACTGTATTAGCTGGGTTCACAAATCTGAGTATTAAAAAAACTAACAAGTCAACTATCTAACTAAAAGATAGTTGACTTTAGTAATAGAAAAACTGTATCCTTGTATTATTATAAGTAATGTAAGGAGTGGCTCATTTGAGACGAATACTAGCACCGGCACGTCAGCGTCAACTACTTTTCATCGAAACATTAATTGACAACGATGATTGGATTACTCTAGCTTCAATCTCACAAAAAATCGGCTGTTCAGAGCGTATTTTGAAAAACGACATCACTGATCTCAACTTACTATTTGCACCGTTTTCCATTGATACGTCACGTAAAAATGGTGTACGCATCGAGTACCCCGTTAATTATTCGATTGACTATATTTATACCGTTTTTCTGCAAGAAAGTATCGAGTTTAGATTATTAGAAATGCTTTTTTCAGCCAAAGATGTTAGTGAATCTGATATTTATGAGACGTTATACATCAGTGACTCTAGTCTTAAGCGTTTAATTAACCGTGTCAATGTCATATTAGCTGAACATTCCATTTACATCTCAACTAAGCCTTATAACCTATGCGGTGATGAATTAGCCATTCGTAATTTCATCACACATTATTATGGTGAAAAATACCCTCGTGGTAACTTGCCCTATTCAACAGAGCAATTGAATTTTTTAACAGCTGTGTTCAAACGCTTCGCAAAAAAAAATCGATATCACGCTGAATTATCCAGATGTCAACCAGTTACGTTCAGCGACCTTATCTAACATTATTCGGATGCAGCAAGGGTACTCCCTTCCAAATATTACTGCTACCCCTTCGTTTGAATGGGTCATTACAAACATGTTAGAACAAACCGAAATAGAGCATCAATTTTTACACTTATTCGGCATTGTCTTAACTCCTGATACCGTGCGTGAAATATTATATGTGTTTTCAAAACCTGACTTTGTTTTTAATGCCTCTCATTTAAAACAAAAAGTCCTTTCACACCCTGACACAATTGGCGTTACCGTGACTTATATTGAATCATTTTTAACTGATTTGTCGAATGACTTAGACCTCCCAATTGATGACATCGAGCAGCTCACCTTTGAAATATTCAACATCACTGTTTGGTCAAGCGGCTTAAATTACATACTATTTAATAAGAAGGAATCATTTTTACACTATGTAACGACCGAATATCCCAATTTCGTAAATAAAGTCAAAGAAGCACTGCCACGATTGATTTTTATCTCTGATTATCAATGGAAAGAGGCCTCTTTTAACGAGTTTTTATATACTATTATGATCCATTGGCCTAACTTAACAAAACATCTCATTGAACAGATTAAACCGATTAGAGTCGGCGTGTTTTGTGATTTTGACGAAGAACATTCACACCTTATTATTGACATTCTTAACCATCATTTTGGTTCTCATGTTCAAAGCCAAGTACTCGAAGCACTTGAAGAAGCTGAAGCACTCGAAGAAAGCCGAGAATACGATGTCATTTTAACGACAATTTCAAATATGTCATTCAAATCAAACCATACAATCTGTATTAACTCGATTCCGACAATACATGACTGGAAAACAATTCAAAAAATCATCAGTCAAAATGATGTGCACACTAATGCTGTTGCTACAAAATTCATTTCTTTTGAAAACCGCTAAGACAATTAAAAAGAAGTCCTTCGATAGAGCCATTAGTAATGGTATCATTGAAGGACTTCTTTTTAGTTTATTTAAATACGAACCATTTACTTGCAACATAGTTAACCGCAATAACGACAACATTTGCTGCTATTTTAGCCACAAGTGTTGGCATTCCCAAATGGATACAACCAAACGTAACCACAATATCAATCAAAAGGGATGCGAGTCGAACACTTACAAATGACATTGCTTCAATCACGGTCGCTTGCCGTGTTTTGTTATGACTACGAAACACCCAATACTTATTACTGACATAGGCAAATAGTAACGCACAGACATTCGCTATCGTCACACTCCAAGATACATTTAAAACCGTTGTCTCATCCATTAAATAAAAAACACTAAGATTAACTAGTGTTGTTACACCGCCCATTAAAACATAGAGAATCAATTCTTTTTGAAATAACTTTACCATCATAATCTCCTTTGATTCATTGATTTATCTTAGTTTATCATGAAGTTTAGCTTCACGACCAGTTACACTCTCATTCCATCAGATGATTATTAGTTTCTTCCAGCTGTACTATGTGGTATAGTTCAGTTATCTAGTAATCGGTTACATTAAAACCAGTCCCCATGCTTACTTTAGTATAAAAATAAACTAACAAAGGAGTTTTTAGATGAACTTTTTCAAACGGGCACTCACGAGTATTTCTCGTAAAAAGGGTAAATCACTCTTGCTTTTTGCGATTGTTTTTATTTTAGGGAACGTGATTGCAGGAGCAGTTTCGATTTCACAAGCAACAAATAAGGTTGAACAAACCGTCAAAAATCAACTTGGCGCACAAGCAACGATTGATTTATCGAAAGAAAAGATGAAACAATTGATGGACGCCTCCGAGGATGAGGAAGTTGATTATCCAAAACCGCCTTCAAAAGATGTTATTACTAAAATTGGACAGCTTGATACGGTTAAATATTACGACTATAATATTTCCGATTACTATAATTCGAAAAAGGTGAAAGCTTATCTGTCGCCTGAAGATGAAAAATACGGTAATAGTAGCTCTTTGAGCATCCGAGGTGTGCAATATGCCCCTTTAATTGATGTGAAAGAAAACAAAATCAAGCTTGATAGCGGCACGACCTTTACAGATGACCAAATTAAAAATGGTGCTAATGTTGTCATCGTTTCTTCACAGGTCGCTAAGCTCAACAACCTCTCTGTTGGCGATAACTTTTTAGTAGACAATGTGTACCTTTCTTATGATGATGATAAAGAAAAAGAACTCTTTTCTAAGGAGTATTCTTACAAGGTGATTGGTATTTTCACACCAACAAAACTAGATACAGCAAAAAAACTCAGCGCAGATAAAAAAGCTGAACAAGAATGGCAAGCAAATGAACAAATTAACACCATCTATTTACCTAACAAAGTCGTTTCAAAAGCAAACACTGCTTTCCAAAAAGAAGCAATGAAAAAAGATAAAAATTCCGCTGAAGGTATGACCGAAGCTGAACTGGCAGAATACACTAAGAATATCGGTAACGAGGACGGATACGAGTCTGTTTTCGTAGTAAAAACACCTGAGGATATGCCTAACTTCGTTGCCGACGCTTCAACCATCTTACCAAAAGATTACGCGATTGTTTCAGCTCAAGATGACTACGACTCCATTTCTGGCTCGATGAACAAGGTCGCTAAGTTTTCAAAATACATCTTGTTGGCAGCTGCTGCAGCCTCGGTCATTATTTTGACGCTCGTTATCATTTTATTTATCCGCGATCGTAAAAAAGAATTAGGCATTTACCTGTCATTAGGTGAAAAGAAACTTAAAATCATCGGTCAAATTTTCATTGAAGTGCTACTCGTAGCTTTTATCGCGATTTCATTGTCGCTCTTCACTGGTAATCTCCTTGCCAAAAACGTGTCGACTTCATTGATTACGAATGATGCCAAGACTGACGATATGAACGGTGGCTCAATGTCCTATTCACACTTTAGCACAAACTCAACAGTGGACTTTGATTCGGTTAAAGATGCTTATGCGGTAACCATTGATGCCCCTTATATCGCACTCTTCTATCTCTTTGGTCTTGTCACAGTGATTTTATCAACCGTTCTACCCATGCTTTATATTTTACGACTCAATCCTAAAAAAATAATGATGTAAGGACGTGACTGCTATGAGTATTTTAACTGTCAAAGATGTCGATTATTTTTACCAAGACGGTGATCGTCAGCGCTATATACTAAAAGATACCAATCTCACCTTTGAAAAAGGCAAATTTTATACGATTGTTGGCCAGTCTGGCTCTGGTAAATCAACTTTTTTATCATTGATTAGTGGATTGGATACCCCTCATAAAGGTGATATTTTATATCACAATGAAAACATCAAAACAATCGGCTATGAGCAATATCGTCGCAATGATATGAGTATTATTTTTCAAAGTTACAACTTAATTCCTTATTTAACTGCCGTCGAGAACGTGCTTGTTCCAATGTCAATTACAACCAATGAGATTCCCAGCGACCATCAAGAAGTTGCCTTAAATCTCCTTGATTATATCGGTTTAAATCGCGACAAGGCGACGCGTGTCGTGACACAATTATCTGGTGGAGAACAACAGCGAGTTGCGATTGCCCGAGCATTAGCGACCAATGTCGATATTATTTTAGCAGATGAGCCGACCGGAAACCTCGATGAAGAAATGGAACAAGAAATCGTAGCGATTTTCAAGGAGCTCGCCCATCAGCATAATAAGTGTATAATTGTTGTAACGCATTCATCAGAAATCGCAGAATTGTCTGATGAAACGTACTATTTGCACAAGGGGGCTTTTAGCAAAGATGAGTGATTTTTTATCTAATTTTGAAAATAAAAATTACCAAAAACGCAATGGTGAAACGCCTAAGAGTGACCCACCTAAACAGACACCTTCTCCCAATACGGCAAAGGTTAAAACTAACGAAACCAATAAGCCTAAGGTCTCAACTGGTTCAAGGTCGACTAAAAGCACACGCTCTACTTCAGCAGATGATGTCAATCCGAATGAAAACATGATGATTGACCCGACTTATCAAAAGAAGAAGCGTAAAAAACGACTTATAATTACTGCTATTTGTGTTATCACAATTGGTTTATTATGGTGGTTATACTTCAGTATGACACATGTGCCTTTACCCAATTTTGTTGATAAGAATATTAGCGAGGTTCGCACCTGGGCGAATACAAATAATATTACCATTGAAACGGAGCAAAAATACAACACTAAAACTGACGCAAATATCGTCTTAGCACAAAATAAAAAAGTTAAAACACAGATTAAAAAAGGCAGTGTGTTAACGGTGACGCTTAGTATTGGTCCCAATCCAGATGAAGTGATTAAGCTGCCACAATTTAAAGAAATGACCAAAAGCGAGGCCCAGCAATGGATTGATAGTCAAAAAGCTGAAAACATTTCGATCACAGATGAATTCAGTGCTAAAATCGCCAAAAACAAATTTATCAAGCAACGTTTTCTAGCTGATGATGTGTCTGAAACGAACTACAAGCGCAAAGATCAATTACTGCTTTACTATTCTAAAGGTGTCGAAGTATTCGAAAAAAACATCGATGTTCCTGATTTCAGCAAGAAAACAAAAGATGAAGTGACTCAGTGGGGTCAAGATAACGATGTCAAAATCACGTTTGAAAATGGCACCAGTGATTCAATTGAAGTCGGTACGGTTATCTCACAAAGTTTAAAAAAAAGGCACTAAAATCGCCAAAAAATCACAGGTAACTGTGACAATATCGACCTTACAAGTACCAAACTTCAATGACTATACCCTTGAATCAGCGGCTGAGATTGAAGGGATTTCGACCAATATTAAGAAGCGCTTCTCTACGAGCGCACCTTATGGCTCGTTAATCTCACAATCACTCGAAGCTGGTACTTTCATCGATGATAAGGCGAATGACAAAGCGATTACGGTCGTTTATTCAGCGGGTAAGCCTTATTTAAAAAGCTATTTTGGTAGTTTAGAGGGGGAATTGGCTGAATCCTTCTACAATGATTACACCGTTAACGGCGCCAATATTAACTATACGATTCATAGTGTCGATTCGGCTGAAGAACGAGGCACAGTCGTCGAAATGAGTAATTACAACGCCTATGTGGCGATGGACTACACTGTTTCAATTGGCATTAGTAATGGCAGTGGCTACACTCCAACCGCCGACAACACACGTGCTGACGATGAGTCAGACGTTGTTGGGGATACTGAAGAAGCCGTTCTTCCTTCTGATACGAAAAAAACAGCTTCTTCTGATTCAAACGACTAGCAAAAAAGCGGTTCTATAATTTATGGTGTTGGTGAATTTTCACTGATGCCTATTTTTTCGTAAAAAAATAGCAACATTTTCAAAATCCCTATAATAATTAAGTCACCACAACAAATTTATAAGGGGGATTCGACAATGTCAGCTATCACTTTTAACAATATCGCGAATTTCCTCATGGAATTACAGAATGAATCTATTTCTTTTCCAAAAACATTGGTGTTTAACTCAGTTAATTAAAGGTGTTTTAAGCTACTTTGTTTATTTTGGCATCACTCTTCTTACACACCTCACGGTGTGCTGAATTGCGGCTTCAATAATAAAACAGA
>NZ_AODH01000041.1 GCF_000525915.1 Brochothrix campestris FSL F6-1037
AAAATCAACTTTCTCTATGGCTATCGGAAAATTCATGCACTTATCAGTAACGCGTTTTTTTGTAGGTATTAATAAAGGAGCTAGGATTATGCGTAAATAGGGATAAAATTGTATTGTGAAGAAGAAAAAATTTAAGAAGCTTGGTAATCCAAATGAATTTTTTGGAAATATCATTACTAAGGATTGGGCAATAGCTATACCTCTTTGTAAATTGACAATGCTATTACTTAGCTACCTTAAAGCAGATGGATAAATTTCCAAAAGGAGCCATTTTGCATAGTGAGCAAGGTTCAACCTACACTACAAAAGAATTTTTTGAAGTAGCCCGCAAAAAAAACGTTATCCGAAGTATGTCCCGTATGGGGACGCCTTCAGATAACGCACCAATAGAATTGTTTCATTCCTCGTTAAAGTCTGAAACATTCTACATTAACAAAGAACCGATTGGTTCTAATAACATCGTAATCGATAGTGTTCAAAATTACATTACATTTTGGAATAACAAACGAATCTTAACGAAATTAGGTCATCTTTCACCAGTAGATTACCGGAAAAAGATGACCTAATGAGATGCTCTTTTTAAATTGTGTCAAAAAGCAGTTGCATTCCCAATGAGCAGATGTCGCTTTTGTGCTCTAATTACATGTTCATATCAATAACCATGCGGCCATTGATTGTTCCTTCGAGCATTTCAGTGAAAATATCATTAATATCTTCAATTGGACGATTTTTCACAATTGGAACGACTTTACCTTCGGCAGCAAACATGAAAGCTTCACGTAAATCTTCACGTGTTCCAACAAGTGAGCCCACAACTTCAATACCATCTAGGACAAGACGAGGGATATTTAAGTCCATTGAATCTGATGGAAGACCGACAGCAACCACACGACCAGCTGCTCGCACACAATCAACCGCTTGGTTGAAGGCGCCTTTCGAAACGGCTGTAATAACAGTTGCGTGTGCACCACCGATTTTTTCTTGGATAACGTTTACAGGGTCTGCGTTTTTGGCATTAATCACCATATCTGCACCGAGTTCTTTTGCAAGTGCTAATTTATCATCATTAATATCAATAACGACAACTTTAGCATTGAAAACATCTTTAGCGTATTGGAGGGCAAGGTTTCCTAAACCACCAACGCCGTAGATTGCAAGCCATTGGCCAGGAGCAACGCCTGAAACTTTAACGGCTTTGTATGTAGTGACACCTGCGCAAGTTATACTACTGGCAGCAGCAGAATCTAAACCATCGGGAACTTTTACAGCGTAATCTGCCGTTACGATACATTTTTCAGCCATCGCGCCATCAACAGAGTAGCCGGCATTTTTAACGCTACGACAAAATGTTTCTCTACCAGTGTTGCAGTATTCACAGACGCCACAACCTTCGAAGAACCAAGCGATACTCACGCGGTCGCCAACTTTGAGACTCGTTACATCATCGGCAATTTCGACAACCGTTCCGATACCTTCATGTCCAAGTACCCGGCCGGGTACTTCACCGAAGTCACCGTCTTTTACGTGTAGGTCAGTATGACAAACACCACAATGTGTCACATCAACAAGTGCTTCGCCAGCTTTAATCGGGCGAATATCCATTTCTCTTACATCAACTTTATGGTCTTTAGTAACGATTGCTGCTTTCATTTTCATCATTATCTCTCCCTTTAGTTAAGTAATCATGTGTACTAGTACAGTTTAACTGAAAGCGATTTATATTGCTACAAAGATGGGTGAATGTTCGCAAAATAGTCACAAATAACTAATTGAATGGACTGAAAACGACGATTTCTTTGTTAAAGTAATACAGAACTGATACAGTTAGGTGCTATTTAATTTCAATCGCAATAATCATTGGAGGGTCGTTTTTTTGATTTGTAAACTGATAGTTAAGCACAGCATAATCCGCTTGAGGCAACGCGTTTGTAAAAGTGTGCAGTGCTTCTTTTTCTAATTTACCTTGGTGGTGTCCATAATAAACGGTTAAGACGACTAAACCACCTGATGGCATCATTTTCAGTAGCTGCTTAACGGCAGACAAGGTTGAATCAGTGGTTGTTGTGATTGTTTTATCGCCACCAGGTAAATAGCCGAGATTAAAGATAGCAGCAGTTAGTTTAGCATAAAGTTGTGGATCAACCAACTGAGTTATCTGTTCATGACCGTTAGCACTTAATGTCAATGAGGCAAGTGAAATGTTAGCGTCAGCTAAACGTTTTCTCGTCGCCTCTACAGCGGCTTCTTGAATATCACAGCCGATCAAATGACCTTTTTGGCCTATTAGTTGCGCTAAAAAAAGCGTGTCGTGGCCATTGCCGATTGTGGCGTCGATTACAGCGTTTCCGGGTTGGACTTTTTGTTGCAATAAATAATGTGAAAAAGAAAGGGCATTTTTTAAAATCATTTGAAATCTCCACCATTCGTTAATTTATACCTCTATTTTAGCATAAATGTTTTAGAATTAAATCGCTCAAAACCCTTGCTAAAACGCTTTTTATTGACTACAATAAGGATATAGAATAAAACGATGATAGGAACTAGTAATGTGGCAGTGTTGTTGAGAGAGTTAGCGGATGGTGTGAGCTAATCAATACGAAACATGAACTCATCCTTGAGTGCTGCAGTGAACGGAGTAGTTGCAGCCGCTGATTCCGCGTTATGGAATTCGAGTGAATACACAATGTGTATTAATGACGGGTGGTACCGCGGGAAAATAATCTCGTCCCGAAAAGTCAAATGTTGACTTTTTGGGGCGTTTTTTTGTACCCAAAAAAGGGGGAACTATCATCGTTTTGATCATTTGTAAAAGAGAGGAAGATTGAAATGACATTTAATCATCGTTTAATTGAACCAAAATGGCAATCATACTGGAAAGAAAATAAAACGTTCCAAACTGAAAAAGGTGGCGATGCGGGTAATTTTTACGCGCTCGATATGTTTCCATATCCTTCAGGTGTTGGGCTTCATGTAGGGCATCCCGAAGGTTATACGGCAACCGATATTTTAGCGCGAATGAAACGGGCACAAGGTCATAAAGTCTTGCATCCAATGGGGTGGGATGCCTTCGGTTTACCCGCAGAGCAATACGCGATTGACACAGGCAACGATGTCAAAGAATTTACAGCCAAAAACATCGAAACTTTCCGTGGTCAAATTAATTCGCTTGGTTTCTCGTACGATTGGGACCGCGAAGTAAATACAACGGATCCTGATTATTATAAATGGACACAATGGATTTTTATTCAACTGTATAAAAAAGGCTTGGCTTATGTGGATGAAGTATCAGTTAACTGGTGTCCCGAATTGCGTGCTGTCTTGGCCAATGAAGAGGTAGTCGATGGCTTAAGTGAACGTGGTGGTCATCCGGTTGTACGCCGTCCAATGCGTCAATGGATGTTGAAAATCACAGCGTACGCAGATCGATTAGTCGATGATCTTGATTTAGTCGACTGGCCCGATAGTATTAAAGAGATGCAACGTAACTGGATTGGCCGTTCAAATGGGGCAGAAGTGACTTTTGACGTCAAAGACCATGAAGCAAGTTTCAAAGTGTTTACGACACGTCCAGATACACTTTTTGGTGCAACTTACTGTGTGTTGTCACCTGAACATGATCTCGTGGCTCAAATAACAACCATTGATCAAAAAGAAGCTGTTGAGAGCTATCAAAAAGAAGTATCACTTAAGAGCGATCTTGAACGAACAGATTTAGCGAAAGAAAAAACAGGTGCCTTTACAGGCGCATACGCAATCAATCCAGTTAATGGCATGGCTGTCCCGATTTGGATTGCTGATTATGTCCTTTCAACATACGGTACCGGCGCGATTATGGCGGTGCCAGCTCACGATGAACGTGACTATGAATTCGCACAAACGTTTAACCTGCCGATTATTGCTGTCTTAGAAGGTGGTAATATTGCGGAAGAAGCCTTTACTGGTGAAGGCGTCCACATCAATTCAGACTTCCTCAACGGCTTGGATAAAGCTGCTGGAATCGAACGTGCGATTGACTGGTTAACGACGAATGGAAAAGGTGAGAAAAAAGTATCTTATCGCCTCCGTGACTGGGTATTCTCTCGTCAACGTTATTGGGGTGAACCAATCCCAATCATTCATTGGGAAGATGGTACGATGACAACTGTTCCTGAAGAAGAGTTACCACTTAACTTGCCGCACATGGATCACATTAGACCGTCAGGGACTGGTGAATCACCGTTAGCGAATGCAACGGACTGGTTAGAAGTTGTAGATGCTAAAACGGGCATGAAGGGCCGTCGGGAAACGAATACGATGCCACAATGGGCCGGGTCAAGCTGGTACTTCCTCCGTTTTATCGATCCTGATAACCAAGAAATGTTAGCGGATCCTGAAAAACTAAAAGAATGGTTACCGGTTGATATGTATTTAGGTGGGGCAGAACATGCAGTGTTACATTTGCTTTACGCACGTTTCTGGCATAAATTCTTGTTCGATATTGGTGTTGTACCAACACCAGAACCCTTCCAAAAATTGTATAACCAAGGGATGATCTTGGGTGAAAACAACGAAAAAATGAGTAAATCTCGTGGTAATGTGGTCAATCCAGATGATGTTGTAGCGAAATATGGCGCAGATACATTGCGTGTTTATGAAATGTTTATGGGGCCACTTGATGCAAGCATTGCTTGGAGTGAAAATGGCCTCGATGGGGCGCGTAAATTCCTTGACCGCGTTTGGCGTCTCATGATTGACGAACGTGCGGAAGAAATCAAAGAAAAAATCGTTGCAACGAACGATGGTAGTTTAGACCGTGTCTATCACCAAACCGTTAAAAAAGTAACAGCTGATTTCGAAGTGCTTCACTTTAACACAGCGATTTCACAATTGATGGTGTTCATTAACGAAGCTTATAAAGCAGAGACGGTTTACAAAGGCTATCTTGAAGGATTCCTCCAATTGTTAGCACCTGTTGCACCTCACATGGCAGAAGAATTATGGCAAAAACTAGGTCATTCAGAAGATATTAGTTATGTCGCATGGCCAACATATGAAGAAGCGATGCTGGTTGATGCGACCGTTGAAGTTATTTTCCAAGTCAATGGTAAAGTAAAGAGCCGTGCAAAAGTCGATAATGGCCTTGCAAAAGAAGCGCTTGAGGCACTCGCGATGGCTGATGCAGCGATTCAAGAAAATATTGTGGGGAAAACAATCCGTAAAGTGATTGTTGTTCCAAATAAATTGGTTAATATTGTCGCAAATTAATGACAAAGCCAAACTGAGATTTTTTGGCTCTATGTCAAATAGTGTTGGTGAGTAAACTTTCGCTTAAATTAAGAAGCTTTTTGGATTGTAGATTAAGTTCTACAATCCTTTTTTTTGTATATGATTAATTAGTGATGCAGAGAAGAATGCAATTTCGAAAATTAGTGAAATTCTGATAACCAAAACTAACATGTTTGATAAGTTTAATCTTGTTATTGATGCCTTCTAAATGCCCGTTTGAATAACGATAGATAAAACTATTAGTGATTGCGTCTGAATATTTACGTAATGTTCGTAGGCTTTTTTTTCAAATAGTGAGAAACATCGCTATGCTTTTGATGAATAAGTGCATTGTAAGCTTCAAAATTACGCTGATCAAAGACAACTGTCAGTTGCTGTACGAGTCGGTCGGTTGCTTTGAATGACTCATTCAAGTGAGTCAAGTAATCTATAATACCATGAGAGGTCATCATCCATTTGAACAAAGGTGTATAGCGATACGCGACGTCTTAACACCAGATGTGATGATGTTAAAATTTTTTAGAAGTTCTGCCATAATGAGAGCAGCGCTCTGGTTTATAAGTGAGTGATTCGAAATAACAAATACTCTCAGTACCGTTCACTTTTTGACGAGAACACCAATTTTCAGGGGAGTTTATATTTACAGCTTTAATTCCTGTAGAAAATGCGATCGAATGAGTGGTATAAGACATATATAATTCCTCCTTTGGATTGGTTCAGCGACTTTATTTTAAAGGGAATTTATATATGTTTCTCTTTTTTTGCCTAAAAATAGTGTTAGCGACATATTTCGTCACCAACATTATAAATTATAGAGCCGATTTTTTTTAAAAAATTTGAAACGCTCTGACATCATTGTCAGGGCGTTTTTTTGTTTAGCTGATTAAAGGGGGGACAGAAAACCAACTCTTTTGCTCAGGACAATCGCAAGCGGGTAGCGCCTAAACTAGTTAGAAGAAAAATAATCTTGTAGGATGGCATAAAAATGAAATCAGATGATGGGTAGGTATTATTCGGCTGCAAAATACTTGATTTTGGAACAGTAAGTTACAATGATTTCCCCAGGGTGATGCTTAACTATTTTTAAAGGTATAATCGATTGTAAACAGAATAATGTTTATGTTATCTTAAATAGAGTTAATATTTCCTGCAATAATACATATACCGTTGTAAACGCATCGCTCCCAACTCGTAATTAATTGCCTCTTTTACTGTCTTTTAATACGCGAGAGCCTCAATAATAAACGTGCAGCGTCATGACGTTTGTGAAGGCGACTCTAGCGTCACCCGCAGAAAGCGTCCTTCACATTAGGAATGACTACAAAAAAAGCAACTACCAAAAAAGATAGCTGCAAAAATGACTTATTTTACTAAATTTTGAATAACAACACTATTTGACATAGAGCCAAAAAACACCGCCTGTAGGGAGACGGTGTTTTACTTTTTAAAATTTCCTATTGGGGGAGGAATTTTTAAATGAAAAAAGTTGTCTATAAGCTAAGTGGTAGTTAACCTATAAGAGTATTGTATAAGATGAAAATTACTAAAGGTGGACTAAAGTATGAACAAATTGTTAAATATAAAAAAGAGATACCGCAGGATGCTGTATCTCTCAGATCGAAGATGAAATCAAATTAAACGGTGTTGTTCGCTAATAATAACTGAAATGACTGTATCTTTTGTTGATATTTTTGGCTAAATGGGACAGGCTCACCATGGCGATTTGCAGTGGCTTCGCTTGGACGGCACATTAAAATAATAAAGTAAATGGTACCAATAATTGGTAGCAGCACCCATAAAACGTTCCAACCGCTTTTGCCGCTATCGAGTAAACGACGGATGGCTAAGCCAATTTCGCCAAATGCGAGTAAGAGCCCTATTGCTCCGAGTGAAAAGGAGAGTAACAAACTGCGATTTTGGGCATCGGTTGTAGGGAAGAGTAATTCCAGGATAAAATTAAAAATAGCATAGGCTAAGACAAACCACCAAAACTCAGGACGTGTTGCACGGGTTGTAAAATTAAAATAATTACTGAAAAATAGCTGGATTGCTTTAATCATAAACGGGCCTTATTTCTATTTAGTTAATTGTTAGTCGCTACCTAGTATAACAAATAGTTATATAGATAGTAAAGAAATGTTTTGTTAGGTGGTTTGGACGAAGAAACTTTGCGTAATCGCCGGGACTTCGGTCGTGATTTCAGCTAATAAAGTTTGCGACACGGCTGAATCAACGACACAGAGAGAAATGGCTTTGCCACCTTTACGCCATCGTTCATTCGCGAAACGGGCAATGTTGTAGCCCCGTTTTGTTAAGGCCACGCTAATGTCAGCAATAAACCCAATTGAATCCTCATGATAGAAAAGGAGGGTAGGTTGTTCACCTGTGAATTTCAGCGGCAGTTTTTCGATTTCTTGCACTTCGGCTTTACCGCCACCAAGCGAACTCGCGACAAGTGTTAACGTTTCGTTGTCTTCTGCAATTAAAATCACACGAACGCTATTGGGATGAAAGTTACCAACAGGAACGGTTTCGAAGGTATATCGAAGGTCGCGTTCGTCGGCAATTTGTTTTGCATCGGCGACTTCATTGCTAAAGGTAGTGAAGCCCATTACGCCAGCGAGAAGAGCTAAATCAGTCCCGTGTCCTTGATACGTTTCGGCGAAGGAGCCCATCAATTCAAACCGGACGACCGCTGGTTCGAATGGACACATTTGTCGTGCGATATTACCGATGCGTACGGCACCTGCTGTATGTGAACTTGAGGGTCCAACCATCACCGGTCCAATAATTTCAAACGCGCTTTCATATTTCATTAGACTTCCTCCTTGCATCTTTTATAGCCGAAAATTTCCTTTTTAATACGTTCTCCCGTCGGTGTACCTGCTAATCCACCGATACCTGTTTCACGTAAAGATACAGGCATTTTTTGACCGACTTCGTGCATTACCTTAATGACCTCATCGGGTGGTATGATGCTTTTAACACCAGCTAAAGCCATATCGGCAGCGGCTTCGGCGGTTAAGGCATGGAGCCCGTTTCGGATAATACAAGGAATTTCGACCAATCCTGCGACCGGATCACAGACTAATCCGAGACTGTTTTTCATCGCTAAGCCAACCGCGTGACCAACCTGTGTTGGTGTGCCACCTGCGAGTTCGACAAGCGTGCCAGCTGCCATTGCAGTCGCAGACCCGATTTCAGCCTGGCAACCACCTTCAGCGCCGGAGATAGACGACGAGTTAGCAATAACTAATCCGAGGGCAGAGGCGGTGAAGAGGGCTTCGACTAAGTCGTTGCGTTCAAAGCGACCTGAATCAAGGCAATGAACTAAGACTGCTGGTAAGATGCCGGCTGAACCAGCTGTCGGGGTTGCGACGATGCGGCCCATGCTGGCATTGACTTCGGAAACCGCTAACGCATTTGCAACCACCTTTAATGTGTCAGCGGCGACAAAGGTTTGCCCTCGTTCGGCATACTGCTGTACACGATAGCCATCTCCGCCAGTTAAGCCACTTTTACTGGCAACAGCGTCGTATGTCCCTTTGCGGACGGCTTCTTCCATCACGTCAAATTGAAAAGCCATTTTAGCAAGTAGTTGGGCACGGGTTTCTCCTGTTTGGTTAGTCTCAGTTTCAAGCATCAGCTCGTATATTTTTTTTGATTCATTAGTTGCGCGGGTAAGTAAGTCGTGTAGGTTGGCAAATGCCATAATAAAACCTCGCTTTCGTATTTTAAAGAACTTTTTTACTTGTCATCGATACTTTTTAATGGAACAGTTGTTGTTTCTTTTTGAGTATCGAGTACAATTACTGTTTTTGTTTTAACGACGCCGTGAAGGCCACGTAATTCAGTGGTAATGATACGATCTAAATCACGGGTGCCATGGCAACGAACTTTCACCAAATAATTATCTTCACCAGTAATATGGTGGCATTCTTGGATCTCGGAAATATTAGTAATCAAGCTTAAAAATTCACTCGTATGTTCCGGACGTTCTAAGGTGATGAAGATAAAGGCTGTCAAACCGTAGCCAACTTTTTCGGGGTCAACTTCGGCATGGTAGCCTTAATAATGCCTTTGTCTTCAAGGCGTCGGACCCGGTCGGCCGCTGCAGGACTCGAAAGATCCATTCGTGAAGCAAGTTCAGCCCACGTTATCCGCCCGTTTGCCATCAATTCTGTCAAAGCTTTTTTATCTAAATTATCCATTGGATGTCACCTCATTTTAGTAGTTAATTCAATTATAATATTTATTAAAATTAAGTCAATCTCTATGGAGGCTTATTTATACAATGTTTCTTGTTTTTTCGCTTTTTAGTTATCACGTGATAAAACTTACAAAGAATTGTCATTTTCTTAAAGATAGAGTACACTCAAGTATAGAGTTCTGGTTTCATGTAGCATACTATATGATGCCTCAAAAACATGTGCGAAAGAGTCAGGTGAATTCATGGGGTCTAAATTATTAAGAGGAACGTTTATTTTATCAATTGCAACATTGATATCTAAAATTCTAGGGTTGGTTTACATTATTCCATTTGCAGCAATTATTAAAAATAATGATGCGATGTCCTTATATAACTTCGGTTATATTCCGTATCAAATCTTTTTAAGTATTGCGACAGCAGGTTTGCCACTAGCTGTGGCGAAGTACATTTCGAAATATGAGGCATTAGGGGATTATGAAATCGGCCAAAGGTTGTTCAAATCGGGCTTGGTCATTATGACCTTAACGGGGATTGCTAGTTTCTTGGTTATGTATGGGTTCGCACCACAATTTGCCCATATGGTTAATCCAGTCGATGCGAAAGGGCTGACCGTTTGGTCAGATGACGATATAACACGTGTCATTCGTGCTGTCAGTTGGGCTCTCATTATCATTCCAGCAATGAGTTTAATTCGCGGCTATTTCCAGGGGAAAAGTTCGATGGGTCCATCTGCTGTTTCGCAAGTTATCGAACAATTTGTACGCATTTTATTCATGCTCATCTCAGCCTTCGTCGTCTTATATACCTTAAAAGGTTCAGTCGTTACAGCAATTTCATATGCGACCTTTGCGGCTTTTGTTGGTGCAGTAGCCAGCCTCGTTATATTAATCGTTATTTATTACAAACGAAAACCATACGAAGAAGGGGCTGCAGCCTTGGCTGCAAAACCAGTATCAACATCAAAAGTGTCACTTCTTTCTATCTATAAGGAAGTCATTGTCTATGCGATTCCATTTATCGCTATCGGTGTAGCAATGCCTGTGTATCAAATGATTGATCAATACACGGTGACCCGGATTCTACAACATTTTGCCTATAGTGCAAAAGAGGCCTTGTACTGGTTTAACTTTTTAAACTTTAATGCCAATAAATTGGTATTAATACCAGTTACATTGGCGACCGCTTTTTCAATGGCGCTCGTACCGGTTATTACGACAGCTTATATTAAAGGCAAGTTCAAAGAAATGCATAAAAGTTTAGATGACGTCTTTCAAGTGTTGATGTTTGTTACCATCCCCGCCTGTATTGGGATGATGGTACTTGCACGTCCGATTTACACGATTTTCTTCGGTGACTCTGCGGATGGGGCGACTGTGTTATTCTGGTATTCACCAGTGGCAATTTTATTCTCGCTTTACATGGTGACGACAGCGATTTTACAAGGTATCGATCAACAACGTTACACCGTTTTTTCACTCGTACTTGGTCTCTTTATCAAGGTCGTTACACAGTATCCATTGATTCAATGGTTTGGCATATACGGTGCAATTATTTCAACAGCACTCGGCTTTATCGTTAGTATCTGGGTAACGTTGGTCGTTATTCAGCGAGATGCAGATTACCGTTTAGGTATCGTTATTCGTCGCACAATTTTAATGTCACTGATTGCAGTGGTAATGTTTATCGTCGTCCTTGTTGTTTATTGGTTACTCGGACTCTTCTTAACGCCTGCAACAGTCGCTCAAGCACTACTTATGACGTGTATTGGAGCAGTAGCAGGAATTGTTGTCTATGGTTATCTAGCTATGAAAACGCATTTAATCGATCGCGTCTTTGGCGATCGCGGCACCAACATTCGATTAAAATTCAAAATTAAGTAGGAGATATTATGCGCTTAGATAAATGGTTAAATGATTTAAAGTTATGTTCACGAAGAGAAAGTGGTAAGTTTATTAAACAACATCGTATCGTTGTAAATGATGTGGTAATGACGAACGGCAAGCAACACATCAGTCCTAATAAAGATGTGATTGCAATCGATGGCGAGGTGTTTGCCAGTTATGAAGAACAACTGTACTTCATCATGCATAAACCGGCAGGTGTTGTAACGGCAACGACTGATCGCGTGCATGAAACGGTGATTGATATTATTGCGAATGAGGATGCTCGGAAAGATTTGTTTCCAGTTGGTCGTCTTGATAAAGATACCGAGGGTTTATTAGTTATTACGAATGATGGTCCGATGGCGCATCGTTTATTGTCGCCGAAGAAACACATTGAAAAAGTTTATTACGCTAAAATTGCCGGTGAAGTGACGGCTGCTGATGTAAAGGCCTTTAAAGCAGGGCTTGAAATCAATGAAGAATTTACCGCCTTACCAGCTGATTTAACAATTTTAAGTAGCGGTGATGGTGTCTCTGAAATCGAGATTACTGTCTTCGAAGGTAAGTTTCATCAAGTGAAACGGATGTTTATCGCAGTCGGCAAGGAAGTGACCTATTTGAAACGAATTAAAATGGGTGGCTTTAGTTTACCAACTGATTTAGAAGTGGGAGAATACCGCGCGTTAACGGAAGCAGAATTGGCGCAGTTACAAGGGAGATAAGAATCAATCCGTTTTTAAAAGCGCAGTTGCATGCTATACTAAGCGTATTGATTCAGCAAGAAAGGAACGATTTGAATGGGAATTAGTGTCGATCAAGCGTTACTAACGTTAAAAAACAAAGGCTATAAATTCACCGATAAACGGGAATTTATTTTAGAATATTTTAAAGAAGAAAATAAGTATTTAACGGCAAAAGATGTATTGAAGGCAATGAAAACTGATTTTCCGACATTGAGTTTTGATACGGTTTATCGTAACTTGAAATTATTTGTAACGTTGGATTTGTTTGAGGAAACAGAATTGAACGGCGAAAAACAATATCGTTTAACGTGTGTGCATGGTCATCATCACCACTTTATTTGCACGAACTGTGGATCAACCAAAGAAATCGACCTTTGCCCGATGGATTTACTCTCGGAGAGTATGCCGGGTTATCAAATAGAAGGTCATAAATTTGAAGTTTACGGTAAATGTCCTGTTTGTTTGGCAAGTTGAGCTGTAAACCTCTGGGAGAGTAAGTTTTTTGTTTTCCGTCTAATTGTTAAATGGTACGAAGGTGGTACTAATTTGATCTTTCTTTGTATCGTTTTTCTGAAACCTCGTCGGTATGACGAGGTTTTTTTGAAAGATGCAATCATAGCGGTGAATTTGATTCACTTAAATAGTGGATTAATTCGTTGCCGCTAGTTTTAAGTTGCGTTACCAGATTGTGAGCAATGACTTACCTATTAATCTTACGACCTGAAGGGCAGAATAAGGGAATGAGTGGCTCTTATAGCTCAGTTTATCAGCTGAGTTCATGTTATCAATATGCTATAATTAAGCTGAATTAACACAAGGGTCAGACAGAAAGGGAGGGGACAGATGAACATTAAAGAGATTGCCAAATTAGCAGGTTATTCGGTGACGACTGTATCGCGCGTCATTAATAACCACCCGTATGTCGCTGATGAAAAACGTCGTAAAATTAAAGCGGTGATGAAGGAGGTCGGCTATGTGCCGAATAATACAGCCCGCGCCTTAAGTATTGGGAAATCAAAAAACATCGGCATCGTTGTGCCGTATTCGAATTATCCGTATTTTGATAAGATTGTCGGTGGTGTTGTCGAAGCTGCCTTTATCCAAGACTACAAGGTTACCTTACTGCCAACGAATTACAACCAAGCGACAGAAGAAGGCTATTTCAAAGAATTGCAGGCGAAGAGTTTTGATGGGCTGATTGTCACTTCTAAATGTAACTCGTTTGAGGTGATTGAACAGTATCAAACGCGGGGGAATATTGTCTGTTGTGAAAATACCGATACAGTTAATCTTTCGTCGGTATCCTTAAACCGCGAAGTGGCCTTAACAGAAGCTTTGCGTGCGTTACAACGACAAGGCTATGAGCGTGTGGCAATTGCTGTCAACCGTAATGAGCAAGAAAGTGCTACAACGCGTGCGATGTTTTCGTCATATCGCTCAGTGTTTCAAACATTGCCACCCGAATTAGTATACCGTCGCTGTTCAACTCGGGCTGACGGTGCAGCAGCAATCCGCCACTTTAATACAAGCGCAATTGAAATTGATGCCCTTTTTTTTGAATGATGATGCCATTGCTGTCGGTGCCTATCAAGAATTGGTGCGAACAAACCAAACACATATTAAACTGGTCGGACAAGGCAACGAACTGACGAGTGAGTTGTTGAAGATGGCAACGATTGACCATCAATTAACTATGATTGGTAAAGAGGCTTTTCGCCTTTTGTTTTTAAATAAGATTACGAAAACGACGTTGCAATCCGTCTATATTGAACGAGGAGAGATATGATGAAAACAGGGATAATTGATCGGTTTGAAGGAAAGTACGCGGTGATTGAATTCGCGGACGAGATGCAAGATATGTTAAAAAAAGAGCTGCCAAGCGGAATTAAGGTCGGTGATGTGCTCGTGTTTGAAGCTGGGGACATCCGCATTAATCGTGAGGCACGTCGAAAATTAGAGAATGAAATCGAACAGTTGGCAGACGAAATTATTTGAAGATTAAAAAAAACATCTCAAAAAGAGGTGTTTTTTTATGTGATTATTCGGTAAGATTAAAGAGTAAGTTGACAATATAGGGGGATAATTATGAAAAAAATACAGTTGGTGTTGATTGCTTTCATCACAGCGGTGTTGCTAATGGGAGCAACACCAGTCAAAAACAGCAGTTCTGTCAAAATGCACGTTATTAATGTAGGGCAAGGGGATGCCATTCTTATTCAAACGGGCAAAGAAAATATCTTAGTTGATGGTGGTAATAAAGGGAAGGGGTCCGTTGTACTCGCTTATTTGAAACGTAAAAATATTAAGACGCTCGATGCAGTGGTATCAACACATCCCGATGCGGATCATGTCGGGGGGTTAGCGAGCGTTATTAGTAATATGAAGGTGAAGAGTGTCTACGCCCCGCGTGTGACACATACAACAATTGCCTATAAAAACTTTTTGACAGCGGTCAAACGTAAAAAGCTTAAAATTAAGGTAGCCAAAAAAGGCGTCGTTATACCGACAAAACCTAAAAATGTAACGGTCAAATTTTTAGGCCCAGTTAAAGACTATAATAAAAGTGATCTAAACAACTGGAGTGCTGTTTTACAAGTGCAACATAGTCAAAAGAAATTTTTGTTAACGGGTGATATGGAAACACGGGCTGAAAATGACTTGTTAAAAGCGAAAGTGTTGTCTAAGGTTGATGTGCTGAAGGTGAGTCATCACGGAGCTAAACAAGCAAGTACGGCAAATTTTTTACAAAAAAACGAAACCAAACTATGCGGCAATTAGCGTCGGAAGTAGCAATCGCTATGGTCACCCGACTGGGGCAACCTTAAGCCGTTTGGCACGTATTAAAGCAAAGGTCTATCGCACGGATAAAGGCGGCAACATTATTTTTACATCAAATGGTAAAAAAATCAGTGTTTCACGTCGCTAAGGCCGATAGTTATCGAGCAATTGATTAAATTGTGGTATAATCAGAAAGAAACTTAAGCAACGGTAGAGAGGGACGACGATATGTATAAATTCATCATTTTAGCGTTAGCTCTTCTAGGAATCGATCAAGGTACGAAAGCGTTAATTGTGAGCCGTCTTAATCTCGGTGATCAAATTGAAGTTATTCCTAATTTTTTGTACATCACATCAATTAGAAATCGCGGCGCTGCTTGGGGTATTTTAGAAGATCACATGAGTATATTTTATGTTATAACAACGGTGGTAGTACTCGCAATTGTTTTTGCATTTTATAAATATAAAAAAGAACATTTTACACTTCATCTTAGTTTGAGTTTGATTTTAGCAGGGGCAGTCGGCAACTTAGTAGACCGGATTCGCTACCAAGAAGTGGTTGATTTCATCCAAACGATTTGGGGCAACTATTACTTCCCTATCTTTAATGTAGCAGACATGTGCTTAAGTATCGGTGTGGTGGTATTAATGGTGTATGTTCTTTTTGGCGACAAGTGGAACAAAAAGAAAAGCAAGCAGAGAGGAAAATATTACTTTGAATAAAAAACAAATGACAGTAACAGAAGAGGTTGTTGACCAACGTCTTGATAAGGCATTAAGCACAGTCGACCCTGAAATTAGCCGTACGCAGGCAGTTGCGATGGTTAAAGATGGTATCATCACGGTTAATGGCGAAGTTAAAAAGGCTAAATATAAAGTGCAATTAAACGATATCATTGATTATGCGATTAAAGAGCCCGAAGAATTGGTGATTGAAGCGGAAGATATTCCACTTGATGTTATTTATGAAGATGAGGATGTTATCGTCGTAAATAAACCACAAGGAATGGTTGTTCATCCATCAGCTGGTCATACGTCGGGTACGTTAGTGAATGCCTTAATGCATCACTGTAAAGATTTATCAAGTATTAATGGCGTTATCCGTCCAGGGATTGTTCATCGTATTGATAAAGATACATCTGGCTTGTTGATGGTTGCTAAAAATGATAAAGCGCATATTGCGTTAGCGCAAGAACTAAAAGATCACAAAGCTGATCGTCATTATTTAGCACTTGTTCATGGCGAAATTACGCATTCAAAAGGAACAATCGATGCCCCTGTTGGTCGATCTAAGACTGATCGTCAAAAAATGGCAGTCGTTGATCATGGTAAACCAGCTGTATCGCATTTTGAAGTATTGGAGCATTTTGTCAACTTCACACTCGTTGAATGTCAATTAGAAACAGGACGTACACACCAAATCCGTGTGCATTTCCGTTACATTGAACATCCGCTTGCAGGTGATCCTAAATATGGTCCGAAGAAAACAATCGGAACAGATGGTCAATTTTTACATGCGAAAACATTAGCCTTTACACATCCACGTACAGGTGAAAAAATGACTTTTGAAGCACCACTACCAAAAAACTTTAACGATATGATCGAAACATTACGTGCCGGTCGCCTTGTTAAATTAGAAAAAAATTGATGACGAAACCTCCCGGTGTAAACTGGGAGGTTTTTTAGGAGGCCTTACAGATGATAACAACAGCACAAGCGCAAATATGTGGCCTCATCAATAATGAGGCACATTCATGGCAAGCAGAACCGCAAAATGCAGCATACGATGGGGCAGTATTCCAGTATGATTCGTCTGTTTTTCGAGTACGACGGGCGAAGCGAACGCCTAAAAAGGCCGGTTATTTTGTCGCATTTTGGCAAAAGGATGAGCAGTTCCGTAATCAAGCCTATCACGTAGCAGATAGCCCAGCGAAGTTGGTTGTTGTCATCAGTGATGGCGAGCGGCAAGGGCAGTTTGTTTTCCCGAAGGAAGTGTTACATACTCACGGTGTGTTACGCGATGCCAAGCAAGCGGGAAAGATGGCGATGCGTGTGTATCCTCAATGGGAGAAGGTCTTGAATAAGACAGCAACGAGCACACAGACGTGGCAGCTCCCGTATTTTGTTGATCTAACAAAATTAGGTGCGCTTGAAAACCTTCGTAAGTTATATCGAAAAGATTAATCAATAAGCAAGTTAATCATAAAAAGCTCTTGACGTTTAACCTAACTGCGTTATGATGTAAATAACTTAAATAACCTTTAACCTAGTCCAGAGAGACTAAGAAGGCATTGAATCGTATACAGGGGTAAAACTACCTTTGTAGAACAGTAGTTTGGCTACTGTTAAAAACGCTTATGCCCTCGCATAGGCGTTTTTTTTTCGTGCAAGGTTACAACTAAAAGAGGTGAAAAAATGTCGAAAACTGTTGAAATTATGGACCAGCAAGCAATGCACCGTGCCATCACTCGTTTAACGTATGAAATTATCGAAAAAAACAAGGGGATTGAAAATATCGTCTTAATTGGTATTAAAACGCGAGGTATTTTCTTAGCACAACGCTTTGCCAATCGTTTGCAACAAATCGAAGGCATCGAAGTTCCCGTTGGTGATGTCGATATTACCTTGTACCGTGACGACGTCCATAAATCGTCATCGCTAGAAATCCAACCATCGTATAACGGACATTCGATTCCTTTTTCAATCGATGGCAAAACCGTGGTCCTCGTTGACGACGTCTTGTTTACTGGTCGGACGGTTCGTTCAGCGATGGATGCCATTATGGATGTCGGTCGTCCCGCTCAAATTCAATTAGCTGTTCTCGTCGACCGTGGTCATCGTGAATTGCCAATTCGGGCTGATTATGTCGGTAAAAATATTCCGACAGCGCAAAGTGAAAGTGTGCACGTGCATTTACTTGAATATGATAAACTCGAACAAGATGAAGTCTTGATCGATAAAACCCAATAACAACTCTTTTAATTTAGTCCAGAGAGGCTAAGAAGGAGTTCTCCAGCAAGGAACATCTGTACCTTATGCTGCTGTGAACTCTTATGACCTCTCATAAGAGTTATTTTTTTACACAAAAAGGAGCAAATAAAATGACAGTTAGAAAAACAGTATTAGATATCCACGAAAAACCAACAATCCCACAATGGTTAATTTTAAGTATTCAGCACTTATTCGCAATGTTCGGTTCAACCGTCCTTGTACCACGTCTTGTAGGGATGGACCCAGGTGTTGCCCTTGTCTCAAGTGGTCTTGGTTCATTGGCCTACATCCTCATTACCCGCGGTAAAATACCTGCCTATCTCGGCTCATCGTTCACCTTTATCGCCTCTTTACAGGTAATTGGTTCGCAGTTTGGACACGGTGGTATCATGGTTGGTACCTTATCAGTCGGAATCGTCTATGCCATTATCTCGCTGATTGTTTATAAGTTCGGGATTGGTTGGATGAACCGTGTGTTACCACCAATCGTCGTTGGACCAGTAATCATGGTTATCGGTTTAAGTTTAGCGCCAACAGCAGCAGGCATGGCAATGAACACCTCAGGTGGTGTTGAAAACTACAGCGTTCAAAGTTTGATGATTGCTGGTATTACCTTAATAGTCACTATTTTCACAATGATGTTCTTTAAGGGTATCTTAAGCCTTATCCCGATTTTAGTCGGTATTATTGTCGGATACATCGTGAGTGTGTGTGTTGGTGTCGTTGATTTCGGGCCGGTTGCCAATGCCTCATTGTTCTCAGTGCCAAACTTTTCATTCCCATTCATTACAGATACACCCATTTTCAACCCAACTGTCATTCTCTTGATGGCGCCACTCGCGTTTGTCACAATGGCAGAACATATGGGTCATCAATTCGTGCTTAATAAAATTACGAACCGTAACTTCTTCGAAGATCCAGGCTTACATAAATCATTATTAGGTGACGGAATGGCTTCAGTCATTGCTTCATTCATCGGTGGACCACCGGTAACGTCATACGGTGAAAACTTAGGCGTATTAGCAATTACACGGGTGTACAGTATTTACGTCATTGCAGGTGCGGGAATCTTCGCTGTCTTGTTCGGCTTTATCGGTTACGTAAGTGCCTTTATTAACTCTATTCCAGCGTCAGTCTTAGGTGGGGTATCGTTCTTACTGTTCGGTGTTATCGCCGCTAATGGCATGAAAATATTAGTCGATAATAAAATCGACTTTGACGATAACCGCAACCTCGTGATTGCCTCAGTAATATTAGTCATTGGTATCGGTGGAGTGATGATCAGCTTTGCAGGCTCAGACCTTAAACTGGAAGGGATGTCATTGGCTGCCATCGTCGGTATTTTAATCAACTTAATTATCCCACAATCAAACAAAGAAGCGTAAAGGGGTGTGTTAGATGAAACATTTTGTTGCAATTGAACAGTTAAGTGTCAATGACATTCATCAGTTACTCGATCGTGCGCTTGCCTTTAAGCAAGGTGAGGTTGTAAAGCCGCAACCACGGTTTATTGCCAATCTCTTTTTTGAAAATTCAACACGAACACATTTAAGTTTCGAGGTAGCACAGCGTCGCTTGGGGATGCAAGTGCTTCCCTTTGATGCCTCACAATCGAGTATTAGTAAGGGTGAAACCTTATACGACACCTTGTTAACACTTGAGGCTATTGGGGTTGAAGCAGTGGTCATCCGTCACAGTGAAAATAATTATTACGAACCGTTGGTTGATAAACTGAAGATGAGTATTATTAACGGCGGTGATGGCAGTGGCCATCATCCATCACAGTCATTGCTTGATGTAATGACGATTCGTGAAGAATTTGGCACGATTGCTGGCTTGAAAATTCTCATTAGCGGTGATTTAGCTCATAGCCGGGTCGCTCGTTCAAATGCTTATGTGTTACAGCAATTAGGCGCTGAGTTATTTTTTAGTGGGCCAGCGGCACTTTATGATGAGTCGTTTAACACTTACGGTTCATACTGCGAAATTGATGAGGCGATTGCTGAGATGGACGTGGTGATGTTACTACGTGTGCAACATGAACGTCATCAGAATAATAATGATGATACAAAGACAGACTATCATGCACAATTTGGTCTTACGAACGAACGTGCACAGCAAATGAAAGCGACTGCGATTATTATGCATCCTAGTCCTGTCAATCGTGGGGTGGAAATCGCAGATGAGTTAGTAGAAAGCAAACGCTCACGGATTGTGACACAAATGCAAAATGGCGTGTATGCACGGATGGCAATTTTAGAAGCAATTACACAATAGAGGAGGCCTTTTCATGACAGTTATTGTAAACGGATATATCGTCAATGAATTTAATGAACCAACCCGCTTGAATATTAGGCTCGTAGACGGCAAAATTAGTGAAATCGGAGCTGAGGTAAAGCCAATCGCAGGTGAAGAAGTCATTGATGCAACCGACTTAATCGTCGCTCCTGGTTTTATCGATGTGCATATGCACTTACGTGAACCAGGGTTCGAACAAAAAGAAACGATTTCGTCAGGAACGATGGCGGCAGCGCATGGTGGTTTTACAACAATCTGTGCAATGCCTAACACCAATCCAGTACCGGATTCAGCCGCTCGTTTAGAGGCGTTGCATCAGTTGATTTCAGAAGATTCACACATTAGGGTGCTGCCGTACGCCGCGATTACGAAGGCATTAGACGCCAATGCATCGGTTGAACAATTAGTCGACTTCGATGAACTCGTAGCCAGTGACATCTTCGCCTTTAGTGACGACGGTGTCGGTGTTCAGTCGGCAGGAACAATGTATCAGGCAATGGCAGAGGCCGCCCGTGTCAATAAAGCGATTGTGGCACATTGTGAAGATAATTCACTCATTTTAGGTGGATCAATGCATGACGGTCGTCGCGCGGCACAATTAGGTGTTAAAGGGATACCAAGCGTCTGTGAATCGGTGCAAATCGCTCGCGATGTGTTGCTGGCTGAAGCGACAGGCGCGCATTATCATGTGTGTCATGTGTCAACAGTCGAATCTGTGCGAGTCATTCGTGATGCAAAAGCAGCTGGCATTCATGTCACTTGCGAGGTGTGTCCACATCATCTCATCAGTGACGAAAATGATATTACTGCCAACACGGGCAACTGGAAGATGAACCCACCACTACGTGCGACCCGTGATCGCCAAGCGTTAATCACTGGCTTAATGGATGGTACAATTGATTGCATTTCAACCGATCATGCCCCGCATTGTGAACATGAAAAATGTGGCAAGATGGAAGATTCAGCCTTCGGTATCGTTGGCAGTGAAACCGCCTTTGCACAACTGTATACACACTTTGTTAAAACGAAGATTTTCACACTTAAGCAGTTACTCGATTGGATGAGTCAGGCTGTTGCTGACACGTTTAGTCTGCCATATGGCACGCTGGCAGTTGGTGCCTCAGCCGACATCGTTTTAATCGACTTAAACAAACAAAAAACAATCGATGCGACCGCCTTTTTATCACTCGGTAAAAACACACCGTACACCGGACAAACCTGTTACGGTTGGCCGGTTCGCACACTTTATAACGGCAAGACCGTTTGGCAAGAAAACTAAGGGGGAACAAGAGATGAAAAATCGTATGCTCGTATTAGAAGATGGTACCGTTTTAAAAGGTCGCGCGTTTGGTAGCATGAAGGACGCCTTCGGTGAAGTTGTTTTTAACACAGGAATGACAGGCTATCAAGAAACAATTACTGACCCGTCGTACTCAGGTCAAATTATTACCTTTACGTATCCTTTAATCGGGAATTATGGGATCAACCGTGACGATTTTGAATCAATTGAACCAGTCGTAAAAGGCGTGATTGTGAAAGAAGCAGCCGAATTTGCATCGAACTGGCGTAACCAAGAAACATTGGATACGTTCTTAAAAGCAAAAGATATTCCGGGAATTAGTGGAATTGATACACGCTTTTTAACACGCTTGATTCGTGAGCACGGGACTCTTAAAGGGGTAATCGCCAACAGTGATCAATCGGTTGAAGAAATGGTTAACCGTGCAAAGGCATCGAAACTGCCAACCGATCAAATCCGTCAAGTATCACCAACAAAAGCTTATCCGAGCCCAGGAAGTGGTCGCCGCGTTGTGTTGATTGACTTCGGCATGAAACACAGCATCTTACGTGAGTTAAATGCACGTCAATGTGATGTCATTATTATGCCGTATAACACGACGGCAGATCAAATTCGTCGCCTCCATCCTGATGGTGTGATGTTATCAAATGGGCCAGGGAACCCAACCGACGTTCCTGACGCACTTGAAATGATTCGCGACATCCAAGGTGACATTCCCATCTTTGGTATTTGCTTAGGACACCAACTCATTGCACTCGCAAATGGTGCGAAAACGTATAAAATGAAATTCGGCCATCGTGGTGCCAATCATCCGGTCCAAGATGTGGCCACAGGACGCGTTGACTTCACGTCACAAAACCACGGTTTTGCAGTTGATGAAAATTCGCTAGCAGGCACAGACCTCGTCGTAACGCATCGTGAATTAAATGATGGTACGAACGAAGGCTTAAAACATAAAACAGCACCGGTGTTCTCAGTGCAGTACCATCCTGAGTCAGCACCAGGACCAAGTGACGCGAACTACTTATTCGACCGTTTCATGCAATTGATGGATACAGCAAAAGGGGGAAATGAGCATGCCTAAACGTACAGACATAAATAAAATTTTGGTGATTGGTTCAGGTCCGATTATTATTGGGCAAGCAGCTGAATTTGACTATGCAGGCACGCAAGCGTGTCTAGCATTAAAAGAAGAAGGGTACAGCGTCGTTTTAATTAACTCCAATCCAGCAACGATTATGACGGATAAGGAAATTGCCGATAAGGTCTACATCGAACCAATTTCACTTGAATTCGTTTCACGGATCATTCGAAAAGAACGTCCAGATGCCATTTTACCTACTTTAGGTGGTCAAACGGGTTTAAATATGGCGATGAGCTTACATGAGGCTGGTGTGTTAGACGAATGTAACGTTGAAGTGTTAGGGACAAAATTAGATGCGATTCAAAAAGCAGAGGATCGTGAAGAATTCCGTACGCTAATGAACGACCTCAACGAACCGGTACCAGACAGTGACATTATTCACACAGTGGCTGAAGCGGTTGCCTTTGCCAACGAGATTGGTTATCCACTTATTGTACGTCCAGCTTATACATTAGGTGGTACGGGTGGTGGGATTTGTGCCAATGAAGCCGAATTGATTGAAATTGTTGAAGGGGGTTTGAAATTAAGTCCTGTGACGCAATGTTTGCTAGAACGCTCGATTGCCGGCTATAAAGAAGTCGAGTATGAGGTGATGCGCGATTCAACCGATGATGCGATTGTTGTCTGTAACATGGAAAACATTGACCCTGTCGGCGTTCATACAGGTGACTCCATCGTTGTGGCACCAAGTCAAACACTCTCTGATCGCGAATATCAAATGTTACGTGATGCGTCACTTAAAATCATTCGTGCCCTCGGGATCGAAGGTGGCTGTAATGTTCAGTTAGCGTTAGACCCAGACAGTTACAACTACTACATCATCGAAGTTAACCCACGGGTATCTCGTTCGTCAGCACTTGCTTCAAAAGCAACCGGTTATCCGATTGCTAAATTAGCAGCGAAAATTGCTGTTGGTCTAACGCTGAGTGAAATGAAAAACCCTGTGACAGGAACAACTTACGCGGCTTTTGAACCAACACTTGATTATGTTGTTTCCAAGATTGCCCGTTTCCCATTTGATAAGTTTGAATCAGCTAACCGTGAGCTTGGTACGCAGATGAAAGCAACCGGTGAAGTGATGGCAATTGGTCGAACGTTTGAAGAGTCGATGATGAAGGCTGTTCGTTCGATGGAAAACGGCACGACCTATTTACATACGGATGATGCTGAAAAAGCAGATACAGCAACACTTGAACAAAACATCCGTGTTGCAAATGATAATCGTCTGTATTATTTAACAGAAGCAATGCGTCGTGGTTATACGATTGAGACCTTACATGAGATGACTAAAATCGATTTGTTCTTCCTTTATAAGTTCAACAAAATTGTTCAATTCGAACATGAACTAGCAGCCAGCATCGGTGACATTGATACGTTAGAAGCGGCTAAAAACCTCGGATTTGGTGATGAACAAATTGCTAAAATCTGGGATTGGGAAGAAGTGGCAGTTTACGACTTAAGACGCGCAAATAACCTCATGCCAGTCTTTAAAATGGTTGATACCTGTGCTGCTGAGTTTGAATCGCGCACACCGTATTTCTACAGCGCATACGAGTATGAAACAGAATCAGTGAAGTCGGATAAAGAATCTGTGATAGTGTTAGGATCAGGCCCGATTCGAATCGGACAAGGGGTAGAATTTGACTACGCAACAGTGCATTCAGTGTGGGCGATTCAACAAGCAGGCTATGAAGCGATTATTATCAACAGTAACCCTGAAACAGTCTCAACTGACTTCAGTATTTCAGATAAACTCTACTTTGAACCATTAACAGTTGAGGATGTCATGCACATTATCGATTTAGAGCAACCGAAAGGCGTGGTCGTTCAATTCGGTGGACAAACAGCGATTAACTTAGCAGAAGGATTAGAAGCACGTGGCGTAAACATCATCGGAACATCGTTAGACAGCATTGACTTGGCTGAAAACCGTGACCGTTTTGAGCAAAAACTAACAAGTTTGAACATTCCGATGCCAGCAGGACGCACTGCAACATCCGTAACAGAAGCGATTACGATTGCAACGCAAATCGGCTATCCAGTCTTAGTACGTCCTTCGTATGTCCTTGGGGGTCGTGCGATGGAAATCGTTGAATCACAAGAAGAACTACATCAGTACATGACAAATGCGGTGAAGGTTAATCCGAAACATCCCGTTTTGGTCGATCGTTACTTAGTCGGTCAAGAGGTTGAAGTAGACGCGATTTGTGATGGAACAGACGTGCTCATTCCTGGTATTATGGAACACATTGAACGTGCCGGCGTCCATTCAGGTGACTCGATTGCCGTTTATCCACCACAACGCTTATCACAAGCACATAAAGATACGATTGTCGATTACACAACACGCCTAGCACATGGGTTAAACATTCGCGGGATGATGAACATTCAATATGTTATCTCGAAAGACGAAGTGTTTGTGATTGAAGTCAATCCGCGTGCAAGTCGAACAGCACCGTTCCTGAGCAAGATTACCGACATTCCGATGGCAAACGTCGCAACGAAGGTTATTTTAGGACAATCACTCCAGAGTCAAGGTTACCAAAATGGTTTAGCGCCTGAGAAACCAAACGTATTTGTGAAATTACCGGTGTTTTCATTCGCGAAACTTCGTTCAGTAGATACCTCACTCGGACCTGAAATGAAATCAACTGGTGAAGTCATGGGTAAAGATACGACGTTAGAAAAAGCACTTTACAAAGGTTTTGCAGCATCGGGCTTAAAAATGAAAGAATTCGGGACGGTGTTAGTGACTGTAAACGATCGCGATAAAGAAGAAGCGGCTGCATTAGTGAAACGTTTCTCGGCGATTGGATACGGCATTGTGGCAACAAAAGGAACGGCCTCGTTCTTACGCGACATGAACATTGCTGTTAAAGAAGTGAATAAAATTGGTGAAGACGGTGAAACGTTAATCGATTGGATCCGCGGTGGCAAAGTACAGGCTGTCATCAATACATTAACACGCGGTAAAGAGCCGCAACGCGATGGGTTTCAAATCCGCCGTGAATCAGTTGAAAATGGTGTGCCGATCTTCACATCATTCGATACAGCTGATGCGATTTTACAAGTAATGGAATCACGTTCGTTCTCAGTAACTGAGATGTAAGCGGATTTGAATCGTTAGTTGCTTCTATCAGGTTGATTCCACATTAAGATTTTTCCAGTTGCGTCAACCAGAACTTCGGAAATTTCACTTCCTCGCTTGCCGATGGGAAATAATCGGCACACTCGGATGTTCCAATTTCTGCAGTTCTAAACGGTTGATTCCACATTAAGTTTAAAGGGGTGTAAAAATGAGAATTGAACAAATGACCGTCATTCAGCAAAAAGAAATCGCCGAGCGCGTTTACGAGCTTATTTTAGCAGGTGAGATGGTAACCGAGATGGAAGCGGGGCAGTTTATTAATATTAAACCGACACGTTCAGATCTATTGTTACGCCGTCCCATCAGTGTTGCTAAAATCGACAAAGCGCAGCGTCAATGTACAATTATTTATCGCGTCGATGGTGAAGGAACACAAACGTTTGCTGATGTAAAAGTAGGTGACTTACTCGATGTTATCGGACCGTTAGGTAAAGGTTTTCCGGTCGAAGAAACATTGGCTGGGGAAACAGCGATGCTAATTGGTGGCGGGATTGGTGTGCCACCATTGTATGAAGTGGCATGTGAATTAAAAGCCAAAGGTGCTGAAGTGGTGACTGTACTCGGGTTCAATTCCGAAGACGCTGTTTTTTACGAAGAAAAATTTGCAGCCCTTGGTGATGTTCATGTAGCAACAGCTGATGGCTCACACGGCACAAAAGGATTTGTCACAACAATTATGGATGACATTCCTGAAGCAGATACATATTACTCCTGTGGGCCAACGCCAATGTTGCGTGTTTTAAATGATCGTCTGTTAACAAAACGGGCTTTTATTTCATTAGAAGAACGCATGGCATGTGGGATTGGGGCTTGTTATGCCTGTGTGTGTCATAAAGCAGACGGTGATCGTAATGAATCGAAAAAGATTTGCGTCGATGGTCCGGTTTTCAAAACAGGGGAGGTTGAACTATGAGTCAATTAAGTGTTTCCTTACCCGGTTTAGAGCTGAAAAATCCAATTATGCCCGCGTCTGGTTGCTTCGGTTTTGGCCGTGAATACGCTCAGTTTTTTGACCTTAACTTATTAGGATCGATGATGATTAAAGCGACTACACCTGAACCGCGTTACGGTAATCCAACACCCCGGATTGCCGAAACACCAAGCGGTATGCTGAATGCGATTGGGTTGCAAAATCCCGGACTGCAAAAGGTGATGCAAGCAGAACTGCCTTGGTTAGCAAGCGTGTGTGACACGCCGATTATTGCCAACGTGGCCGGTTCGACTGAAGAAGATTACATTAAAGTGTGTGCTGCGATCTCACAGGCACCGAACGTGAAGGCGATTGAATTAAATGTCAGTTGTCCGAATGTGAAACATGGAGGGATTGCTTTTGGGACTGACCCAGAAACTGCTTATCGTTTAACGAAAGCAGTGAAAGCTGTCTCTGCTGTACCAATTTATGTGAAGATGAGTCCAAATGTCACTGATATTGTGCCAATTGCACAAGCAATGGCAGAGGGTGGGGCGGATGGTTTAACGATGATTAATACATTGCTGGGGATGCGATTAGACCTTAAAACACGTCAACCGGTAATTGCAAATCAAACAGGTGGTTTGAGTGGACCGGCGATTAAGCCAGTTGCCATCCGTATGATTAAACAGGTCAGTGCTGTCGTCGATATTCCGATTATCGGAATGGGCGGTATTCGTACAGTTGAAGATGTGCTTGAATTCATTATGGCGGGGGCATCAGCTGTCGCAATTGGAACGGAAAACTTTACGAATCCCTTTATTTGTCCACAGTTAATCGAACAATTACCAGCTGCTTTAGCGAAATACAATATTGCATCAATTGAACAATTGATTGCCGAAGTGAAGGAGGCACGACATGTCTAAACCAATTATCGCGCTCGATTTTTCGTCGCGCCAGGATACGCTTGCTTTTTTAGAACAATTTAACCAAGAGAAATTATTCGTGAAAGTCGGTATGGAACTTTTCTATGCCGAAGGTGCAGGTCTGATTGAAGCGATTAAAGCACAGGGACATGACGTTTTTCTGGACTTGAAATGCCACGATATTCCGAATACAGTGCAACGAGCAATGGCAAACTTAGCACGTTCAGGTGTCGATATGGTCAATGTTCATGCGGCCGGAGGTCAGCGGATGATGGCAGCAGCCAAAGAAGGTTTAATCCAAGGGTCGGCAGCGGGGCATCAGCCACAACTGATTGCGGTAACCCAACTGACATCAACATCTGAAGCAGAAATGCAACGAGATCAATTGCTGCGTGTACCTTTGTTGGAATCAGTTGTACATTATGCGAGCTCAACGTTTGCAGCTGGATTAGACGGTGTCGTCTGCTCGGCGCATGAAGCTCGTGCGATTGGTGAAGCAACTAAGAGCAACTTTTTACGTGTGACACCGGGGATACGTCCGGCCCATTTTGCCGCTGGTGACCAACGTCGAATTATGACACCACAACAGGCCCGTGCGAACGGTTCAACTCATATTGTGGTTGGTCGTCCAATTACTACGGCACCCGATCCTCTATCAGCTTATCACCAAATTTTAACGGAATGGAGTGTTTAACGATGACAATTGACAAACAAATTGCGAAACATTTATTAGATATCGAGGCGGTTTTCTTAAAACCGACAGAACCATTCACGTGGGCATCAGGCATTAAATCACCAATCTATTGTGACAACCGAATGACACTTGGTTTTCCAGCGGTTCGTCGTGATATTGCAAAAGGTTTAGCTGCTAAAATTAAGGCAGCTTTCCCTGATGTCGATGTGATTGCAGGCACAGCAACTGCGGGGATTCCCCATGCTGCTTTTATTGCTGAAGAATTAGATTTACCAATGATTTATGTCCGTTCTGAACCGAAGAATCACGGCAAAGGGAAACAAATCGAAGGTCCCTTAGCTCCCGGTAAAAAAGTCGTGATGATTGAAGATTTAATCTCAACAGCAGGTTCGTGTTTAAAAGCTGCTAGAGCGGTTGAAGAAGCAGGTTCAGAAGTAGTGGCAATAGCAGCTATCTTCACATACGAACTCGCAGTTGCGGGTCGTAATTTAAGTGCGGCGAACATCCCGCTGCTAACGTTAACTAACTATTCGACTTTACTTGAAGTTGCTGCGGCAGAAGGTGTTGTTCAAGCAGAAGACTTGGCAACTTTACGTGAGTGGAATAAAGATCCAGAAAAGTGGTTGAGCTAAAAAATTAAAATGGAGCGGTTATCCAAGGGATAGCCGCTTTTTATTTGTTACTTTTTGTCTATAATATTAAAGCGCTTTCTATGTTAAAATAAAGGGTATGAGAGGGTGGGAAGATGAAACGTAACAGTATAATTGCAGTTGTTTTACTTTTTTTTATTGTAGGGGGCATTTGGCTCTTTTTTAAAGCACCGACCGAGAGCACGATTAAGAGTAATGATCTTGTCGGAGCGGATGAATGGAAGGGTGTGACGCATTTAATTGGTGCTGATTATCGTCTCGCCAAAGCAGATGCCGAAAAAACATTGGTGGTAACCTTACACCATTACAAAAAAGGCAAGCAGGTGGCCAAACCAGTTGCGTTACAGACCGGGCTAAATGAAAAAAAAGGGGATTTGATGATTTCATTTTTATATGATCAAGCGAACCTTGCGACGACCGCTTACGAACTGAGTTTAGTCAACAATGCAACCATCACCAAATGGCCAACACCAGCTGTTAAACTGGCTGAAAAAGACCAATTCATCACCGATGGGACGTTAAAAAAGAAAGTAAATATTAGTGAAAAACCAGTGATTGGCTATGCTTATAAACAAGACGATAATAAACGCGTGTTATCACTCAAAGAAGATGCCGCTTTAATTGGAAAGTACAATCAGGAAAAGGCAACGATTAAAGCGTTAGCGGCTTACGATGATTTATACATTTTTACGGCACAATTCAAGTTTAACTAACACTAGCGTATAGGGGACTAAGAAACGCACAAACAGACAAACAAACTAACAGATGGGTGAGGATGACATGCGTAACAGAACGAAGTGGATTTTAGGGACACTAATTATCGTGCTAGGTGTGAGTGTGTATTTTAATTATTTCACGCCAACGAAAGAATCATACATTGAGGATCAACCATTAACTGAAAAGTTTAAAACGAAGATGGCGTTAGCAACAGGCTATCATTATCAATTGAAGCCCACTGATAAAAAGAAAGCCAATCAAGTCGCTGTCAAAATGTCCTATTATGAAGCGGGCAGGTATATCGGAGAAAGCGATGTACAATACTTACCGATTAAAAAGGCCGGTAAATTCACCTTGAGTGTCGTGACAGATAATCAAATAATCTATCCGATGATGAGTGACGGTAAAACAAAGGTCGAATGGTCCAAAATTACGCATGACCAACCGATTGCGAGTGCAACGGGCATGACGCTTCTCGCTGAGAAAAAAACACCATTATCGTTCAGTGATTACCAACCGATTGCCTTTTATGGCGAAGCGTTTAAAACAAACCTTACGGCGACTACAGCTGATAAAGATGCGATTGAACAAGCGACTGCAGCTAATAATAAACAGCTCGCAGCCTTTGACTATCTGTATGTGTTTTCTGTAAAGTTAGTCGCTAAATAACTATACGCTCCGATTTGAACAGGGGGACGAGACAATGACTAAACGACAAATAAGTTTATTAGTGTGTATTTTTCTTGTTGCATGTCTGAGTGTTAGTGTCATTTTTGTGCAAAAACCGACAACATCGACGCTAACAGCCCAACCTTTGGCAGATGATATGGTTGCTGCAGGTTTAGTCTTGCAACAGCATTATCATTTTTCTTTGAGTAAGCAAGCTGAAAAAAAGTCACCTGGTGTTAAACTGACGATGGCACGTTATGAGGATGGGAAATACATCGATACGTACGCTCCAATTCAAGCGGGTCTGACAAAAAGCGGAGCGTTTGAACTTAGTCTCAAACAGTTGGATGACACGATTGAATTGACATTGAAATCCGGCAGCCTTGCCGCCCATACAGCTCCAATTAAATGGCAACGACCGCAAGCACAGCTGACAATGAATGAGTCGCTTTTAACGAAAAAAACGGTTTTTTCTACGACGAAACCGACTGCTATTGCTTCTTATGCTGAAGCAAGCGCAGAACAACCGGTGACAGCGGAACAACGAGAGGCCATTGCGAGCTTGACTAAAAAAGGCGATCAGCGTCTAGCCAACTTAAGCGGGTTGCTTGTCGTATCGGCACAATTGATTCAACTGCCAGAACTAAACTAAAAGGAGTGTCATAAGATGAGTAAAAAAAGAGGACTGTTTATCATCATCAGTTTTGCTATCGTGCTCGGAATCTGCCTTGCGTTGTATTTGGGGTTGAGAACCCCACAAACAACGAAAATAAGCAGTGCCGATGAGACGAATCAAATTGAGGATTTAGCAGATGAATTGGAAGCGACTGCCTATAATCCATTTAAGTTTCAACTGAGTCCCACAGATAAAAACAAAGCATTCATCTATACAATTACACAGTATAAAAAAGGTGAACTGGTCGAAACAGCTGAGCTGAAACTGGCAAACAATGATGTAAAGGGGTTTGTTAGTTTCTTTATCAATGATGAAGATGCAGGTAAGGTGAGCATCAAGTCATTAAGCAAAGGAGCAACAAGCAGTACCGCTTACTCTTTTAGTCGTCAGAGTAAGCAAGAGACCATCAAAAATGGTTCGGTCTTTATCGGAAGTAGTGATTTAACGAAGGACAACACCATTGGTTTCGTTGGGTTTGGTAAAAATGAAGCCGCTAGTGATAATTCCGTCTCTTTTAAAAACTATTTACGAGCTGAAAAAGATGCGGACTTTATCAATCAGTTTGACATGGTTTATTTGATGTCCGTCCGATTAGAACAATAAAATGAAAGCTTCTGGTCGATTAAACGCGACGATAGAACAACCTATCTATTCAGTCATATTATTTCGCAAACAAAGTGACAGTCATAGAGTCGAAAGACACTGAAGTCTGTTTGGACTTTGTCTACAATCTGGAGTGCCATCAATAAGGTGGCGCTTTTTTTAGTGGTTCATCCGTTAATAAAAGCTTGTATAAATAAGAAACTTTAGATATATTTAAACAATATCGTACTAAGGGAGGCTTTTGATGGAACAAAAAGAGATCTCACGAAAAAAATTGTTAGGTGTAGCAGGATTTGGTTGGTTGTTTGATGCAATGGATGTCGGGATACTATCATTTGTAATCGCTGCATTAGCGGTCGAATGGCAGTTAACCCCGACTGAAATGGGCTGGATTGGCAGTGTCAATTCAATCGGAATGGCTGTTGGTGCATTTGTTTTTGGTATTTATGCTGACAAGGTTGGCCGCAAAAATATCTTCATGCTAACATTGATTGTCTTTTCAGTCGCCAATGGCTTATCGGCGTTTACGACCTCACTCGCCACTTTTATGGTGCTTCGTTTTATTGCGGGGATGGGTTTAGGTGGCGAATTGCCTGTCGCATCAACACTTGTATCAGAAAGCGTCGCTGCCCATGAACGTGGCCGAATCGTCGTGTTACTCGAGAGTTTTTGGGCAGGTGGTTGGCTGATTGCCGCTTTAATTTCTTACTTTATTATTCCACATTATGGCTGGCGAATCGCCTTGTTACTGACGGCGTTGCCAGCGCTTTATGCCATCTATATTCGAATACATATGCCCGATTCGCCGCGTTTCACAGCCCAACAAAAGGATACGTTGCGGATGTCACAAAAAATCGCGTCTGTTTGGTCAAAACAATATGCTAAACGAACATTGATGTTATGGATTGTTTGGTTCACGGTTGTTTTATCCTATTATGGCATGTTTTTATGGCTGCCTTCTGTGATGACAATGAAGGGCTTTAGTATGATCAAAAGTTTTGAGTATGTGCTGATTATGACATTAGCACAACTGCCAGGTTATTTTACAGCTGCCTGGTTAATTGAGCGTGCGGGCCGTAAATTCGTCCTTGTCGCTTATTTAAGTGGTACCGCTGTTTCTGCCTTTGTGTTTGGTAATGCGGATACAACCGCAATGTTGCTCGTTTCAGGGATGTTTTTATCGTTCTTTAATTTAGGGGCTTGGGGCGCCTTATACGCGTATTCCCCCGAACAGTACCCCACAAACATTCGTGGCACTGGAACAGGTATGGCGGCTGCTGTCGGCCGTTTGGGAGGGGTGTTAGGACCGTTGATGGTCGGAATGATGCTTTCAAATGGCACCGCGATTAACACGATTTTCACCTTGTTTTGTGGTGTCATTGTTATTGGTGTACTAGCCGTGCTGTTTTTAGGGACGGAAACGAAACAAACAGAGTTGGAATAACAGCATGTGTCACCATAAAAAAGGAAAGTGTAACCGCTGTTAAGACCAAAAATGAATGATTGATGAGAACAGCCTGAAAGGGCTGTTTTTTTGCTGTGTAAAAGGTAATAAGATAGTTAAAAAAATTATTTCATGAATTGCAAGAATAAGTTAGCCACCACGTGCCGAATCATGATAGTAAGTTTACTTTTTAATTTGTGAACAGCTGAAGTTTTGTAATTTCTTCTAAAAATAGCTCTTTTGGTGTTTGAAATCCTAAAATCCGACGTGGCAAATTATTCATCCATGTTTGAATCCTTTGGACAAG
>NZ_AODH01000042.1 GCF_000525915.1 Brochothrix campestris FSL F6-1037
ACTTTCCGTTTCAGATTGTAGACAAAGTCTAAACAGACTTCATTTTCTTTGTAATGCTATTACAGTGACTTTGTGTACGAGATGATAAGACTGAATAGAAATGTTGTTATATCCTCTCGTTTAATCAGCTAACTTCTATGATATTTCATGGAAAAGTAGCGACGGGAAATAGTCGCTCTTCTTTTCCATTCCAATATCTTTAAAGTTGAACGAGCTGATTTTACTTTCGTTCTAGTAGGAAACACGAGCCTTAGAGGTGAGTGTACAGATGGTACTCGACTCCGATAAGGCGAGGCATTGACGACCTAGAACAGCGTTTATCTTCAGTCTGGAACGGACAGTGAGTTGTTAGACTCACTGTCCATTTTTCTTTTAGCGACTCATTGCCTTTCGAAAGACATCACCTAAAATATTAAAAGCTAAAATCGTCAATAAAATAAATAACCCGGGAAACAGCGCTAAATAAGAGGCATTCGCCATAAACCCTTGCGCATTATTAAGCATACTTCCCCATGAAGCGTTGGGTTGTTGCACTCCGAGCCCTAAAAAACTCAAAGCCGATTCCGTCAAAATCGCACCGGCGATATTAAGTGAGGCCGCTACTACAATAGATGGCAGCGCATTGGGAATAATATGCTTAACAATAATACGCATCACATTTGCACCCGATGACTTCGCATACAAGACAAATTCACGCCCTTTTAACGTTAAGGTTTCCGCCCGCACAATCCGAGCCACGTCCATCCACGAAAGCAGACCGATGATAATAATAATATTAGCGATGCCCGGTTTTAAATACGCATTTAAAATCATCAATAAAAAGAACGATGGAATCGACATAAAAATATCCAAAAAGCGCATCATCAAATTATCAATCACGCCGCCAAAGTAGCCACTAATTGTGCCGGCCAGCGTCCCTACAACAATCGCAATAACCATCGATAATAAACCAACAGTCATCGAAATACGACCGCCATATAAGACCCGTGTTAAATAATCGCGGCCATGATCATCGGTCCCAAACCAGTGACTCGCACTGGGAGGCATTAAACGTTCCGTCGCTGACAGTGCATTTTGATCATAAGGTGATACAAAAGCAAGCAATGATGCCACCGTTAAAATAACTAACACCGAGAGTGCAAACACAGCCCGTTTATCATGTAACAAATAGCGCCATGTGCTGCTATGACGTACTACTTGAACATCACCAGCTTCTTTTAAAAAAGCCTTCATTATGTTTTTTAATAAATTCAAAGCCTGACATTCACTCACTCCTTTCCGCTAATTCGTGGATCAATAATCGTATAGGCAATATCGGCTAACAGATTACCAATAATTAATAACAACGCCGAAAAAAGGGTGATTGCCATAATAACAGGGTAATCTAATTGGAAGATGGCATTGATGCCTAAACTCCCCATTCCTGGCCACGAAAAAATACTTTCAGTAATAAAAGCGCCACTAATAATTTGCGGCAATGACATACCGAGAAGCGTAATAACGGGTAACAACGCATTTTTCAATACATGGTATGCAAGCACACGCAACTTTGATAGTCCTTTGGCATAGCCGAACAAGACATAATCTTCTTTCAATTGGTTGATGGTGTTACTCCGTACATAACGGTAATACGAGGCGCAGCCTTGAAAAGTCAAGGTAACCACTGGCAGAACAGCATGCCACACCATATCTTTAAAGGAGTTTTCACCAATCGTACGCATACCAAGGCTAGGAAACCATCCTAGCTTAATCGAAAAGAAATTAATCAAGAGCATACCAAACCAAAAAACTGGAATTGAAATCCCAACATATGATAAACCATTCAGTATTTTATCAATCCAAGTATTTTCGTAAGCGGCAGCGATCAAGCCAAGCGGAATCGCTAATATTAAGGTCAGTACTAATGACGTTCCCATCAAACCGAGTGTGGCAGGAATCCGTTCAATGATTTGTTCGAGTACTGGTTGGCTGTTAATAATTGAGTAGCCTAAGTTTCCTTGGCAGAGATTGACTAACCAGCGGAAATATTGAATATAAAGCGGTTGATCAAGACCGAGACTTTGACGAATCCGTTCGACATCCGTCGGATTCATATCTGGTGTCACGAATGAATTGATTGGATCCCCTGGTGCTAATTTAATGAGGGCAAATGAAATAATAGAAATCACCACTAACATCGGAATCATCTGTAAAAGTCGTTTAACAATCGTTGTGCGCATGATTTGACTCCTTTCGATACACAAAATAAAAACTGGTCACCAACGAGTGGGCGACCAGTCCTTGCTGACGGTTAATTATTTAGCACGTTCTAATTTAGAAAAATCTTTAAACATTGATACGGGTTGCGGTGTAGCAGCCTCAACACCTTTGAAACTCTTGTCTAACGCCAATACGGCATTATCGTATGAAATCGGGTAAATAACAGCGTTGTTGGCAATGTTTGACTGCACGTCTTCATAAATAGCTTGACGGACTTTGTCATCACTCGTTACGGCCCCTTTTGTAAACAGTTCATCTAGTGTTTTGTCATGGTTGTTGCTGTAGTTGTATGGTGAGTCACTTAAGAATAAGCTTGTGTAGGCATCCGGATCATTACCCATAATATAACCATTAAGCGCAAGTGAGTAATCCTTATTGTCGCGATCTAAGGTAATCGTACTTAAGGCATTTGGATCCGTTGGTTTCAATTCAAGTGTGACACCAATTTTTTTGTACTGTTCTTGAATGTATAGAGCCATACTCTCTTGTGATTTGCTATTGTTCGAGTAATAAACAGTTAATTTAGTTCCTTCTTCGTAGCCACTTTGAGCAACGAGATCCCGGGCTTTTTTGATGTCATTATCGTATGTTTCGACTTTATCTGTGAAATACTTTGTGTTCTCAGTTAAGAACGAACTTGCCGGTTTCGCATAGTCAGCTGAACCGTAAGCCGAGTTAATTAAACTTTTTCGATCAAGTGCATAGGATAATGCTTGACGTAATTCTTTTGATTTTAGAGCGGTTTGATTTTGATTAAACGCAATGTAGCTTAAACGATTTTCGGGATACGTAATAATTTCAACATCACTCGCGAGTTCAATCGAATCACGATCAGCCGGTTGAATCGCTTTTAAATTAATTTCACCATTTTGTAATGCAAGATTGGCGGCATTTTGATCTTTTGTAATGCGAAACGTCAATTTAGCCAGCTTCGCTTTGCCATCAAAATAGTTATCAAATCGTTTCAATGAAACGTATTCGCCTGTTTTATATTCAACAAAGGCAAATGCACCTGAACCGACTGGTTTTTTATTTTTATCGCTTTTTTCAATATTAGCCACACCCGCAAACAGATGCTCTGGGATAGGATAAAAGGTATTCAATGTTTCGGTGAAAGCTGGCGCTGCTGTTGGTAAAGTGAATTTAACTGTTGTCTGATCAAGCGCCTCGACTTTCAACGGTTTGCCATCAAAGACAAATTTACTACGATTAGGTGAATGTTGTTTTTCATCTAAAGTTGATTCCACTGTAAAGACAACATCCGCAGCTGTTAATGGTTTGCCATCATGCCATGTTAAGTTTTCTTTCAGTTTTACAGTATATTCAAGGCTACTAGCAGAGACAACTAGGCTATCTGCTAACGCTGGTTTGCCATCAATTTCCCAAAAGAGTGGTGCATAAAGTGCTTGTTGCATGGTTAATGTGACACGATCTGAGGCATAATTCGGATTTAGCACACTCGGTTCACCCGCTACACCAATAATGATTGAGCCGTCTTTCTTCGCTGATTCTTTGTTGCTTGTTTCTTTAGTTGCACTACCGCAAGCTGCTAAAACCACCGCAAAGATTGCAATCAGCGTTCCTACAAAAAACTTTTTCATTTTGACTTTCCCCCTTAAGCACATTGGCTTACCGTTTTTTAATCCTTAGTGAACTACTATGAATTAAATCTAACTTACCGCGATTCCACCTATTTGTCAAGTCCAGTTACTTCATTTAGCGATGCTTTAATGGCACGTGCTAAATCGGCGGGATTATCTAAGGTCATTGAATGGCCCAAACAGATAGCTTTTCGGGCCGCTATAACCATACAAGATGTCATGCCAAGATGGGGTCTGCCCCTCAACAGCCGCTCGCGAGATCTGATAGGCGGCGACCGGTATCCACGTGGTAAAACTAGCCGCCCAATCTTGTTCAACTGTATCTGCTGCTAATTGGGCGGTTTGTATCACTGCCTCAAATCCACTCGTTATAAAGGCACCTTCCGTCATAGCCGCAATAACCACGGTTGTTTCACCGCCACCGCTATCTAAATTCGGCTCTGCTAGAATCAGCTGACGACAGCTATCAGGGGCTAAATCGATCATAGTAAATGCAATCGCCCCACCTAAACTATGACCATATAAAATGACTGGTCCCAATTGCATATCCGTGATGAAATCAATTAAATACTGCGCATGCGCCTCGATGGCATAAGCAAAATTTAGTGGTTTATCACTATAACCAGCTCCTAGTAGATCAATCATAATGCGGCGATGTTCACTGAGACAGGGAGTCTGTGCGACTTTTGGGTAATCAAATGAGCCGGTACATCCTAAACCGTGTATGAAAACAATCGGCGTTTCGGTTCCAGGTAAATCGGTGTATCGTAGTTTAAAAGTTATCTCTCTAATCGTATATGTTTGCATCATTCGTCCCCCCTTTAGTTAATGCCCACCAACTAAACGCGAGCGTTTAAGCGCAGTTGCGCCTTCTGCCAAACTGCTGGCATGCATTAAGCTTGGTAGCCATATTTTGCTTGAATACCATCAATTGTTTTTTCTAGTCTTGTATCTTTTAATAAGTCATTGACTGGCTCAAACAAATCGAGTTGTTCGACCTGTGTGCGACTCACCTTGCCACAAGTCACAGCAATCCGCCGTACTGGACCTTGCTGATAATGTTGTTTAAATAAACTTAATGCCACTTCTTTCAAAACCTTTGTGCGATTTGTTGCCACCATCGTTTGCTGCACATGAAAGCCTACGACGTCACTGTGTTTTGAATAAGAAATACTCAGCTGCATGACGGAACTCGTGACGTGATGACTGCGCAAGCGCGCCGCTACTTTTTCGATCATTTCACGAATAACAATTTGTATCTCCGCTGCTCGATTGTAATCACGCGTTAAAATTTGTGAGGTGCCATAACTTTTGTCGATTGGAGCTACCCGTTCACTCAAAATCGAGTAATCAATCCCGTGGGCATGATAGTACAGCTGTTCACCCATTATACCGAGTTTTTTGCGCAACTGTCGTACATCTGCTTCTACTAAGCTAGCGATGGTGAATATTCCCATCTGTTTAAGGTTTTTTGCGGTGCGAGCACCAATACCCCACATCGCCGTTAACGGCTGTATCCGTCTGATGTTTTCGACATGCTGATAACCCCAATACGCACGGTAAGGCTCGTTTTCTTTGGCTTCATTATCCAACGCTAGTTTTGCCAACAGGGGATTATCACCCATTCCGACACACACCACGAGACCCAGTTCTTCGTACACAGCGGTCTGAATCGCATGAGCGATTGTTTCGGTTGTCCCAAATAAACGATGTGAGGCTGTCACATCGATGAAGCTTTCATCAATACTATAAGGAAACCAGTTGGCATCATCGGTGAAGCGCTTAAAAATCGCATTGACCCGTAGATTCATTTTAATGTAGTCCGCCATCTGCGGTTCAACAATAATAAGCGGCCAGTCTGGCTTCAGTTCAAACTTGCGTGTGCCTGTTTTAATGCCGTATTCAGCCTTTGCCCGAGGTGAAGCCGCTAGCACAAGGCCTCCATTGGTATCACCTCGACTCATTACCACCAGCAGACTTTCGAGCGGATGCAAACCTCTACGCACGCTTTCGACACTCGCAAAAAACGATTTACAGTCAATACACATCACATCGCGCTTCGGGAGCTTGCTGTAGTCAATCGCTACCATTTACCGTATCCTCCGCTTCTAATTGTTCAACGTGCCAAATATCGTCACTGTTGATGACGTACTGATTGGCTCCACTTACCAAATAGATTAGATCGCCATTAAAACCAATCACTTGACCACAAATAGCTGATTGATAGGCACCATTGATTCTTATGTTTGATTGAATCCGCACGGGCTGATAACTGAGCCAACTGCGTTCTAATTGTTGACTGATGACTTCACTTGTTTGTTGTTCTTTGACGTTGATGGGCTGTTGTTTGCGGATGTGCGCTAACGCCTCATTATGTTCGCTTAAAAAGAAACCTTGCCACTTCAACATTTTTCGATCATTATAGATCATCCTTACACCTCCAAAAACAGAACGTTTGTTCGCTTTTTATTCTACACTATTTTTTAAAGATATTCAATTACATAAAAAAAACACTCATTATCTAAAATGAGTGATGCGTTTTATTTTGAACATAAAGGAATAGTCGCGACGTGAAATAATCGCCTTCATTTCTCTTCCAAGCTGTTTGCTTTCACTTTTATTTGTCAACGATACATTTTTTCAATCTCAGCTGCAATATAGGCTGAGCTATACTGTAACCCTGCTTTTAGCCACCACATAATAATCCCGACGAGGGAGGCTGTCTTAATATCGATATCGACAAAGCTGTTAGCTGTTGGTGTTTCGAGTTGGTCGCGACGAATGCTAATAATCGTTTTCATCGCATTAAACAGTTGGCTTTCAAACTGTTCGGTTTGAAACAGCACAAACAAATAATGACGTTGTGTATGTAAATAATCAAGCAACTGTTCGAGTCGTTCTTGCCGTGATAACCCTTCTAGTTCAATGATTTTAGCGATTTTTGTATCTATTTCAGCCAGTATCTCCTTCATCAATGAGCTGACTAATGCCTGAATATCTTCATAGTGTAAATAAAAGGTCGTCCGATTAAGTCCTGCTGCGGTCGCTACTTGTTGAATCGTTAACTTTTCAACCGAAGTACCTGTTTGTAATAAGCTAATCACTACCTTTTTTAGCATTGCCTTTGTGCGCAATGCCCGCGGATCTGATTTTCTCGTCATTTAAAGACCACCTGTCTATCTTTGTTTATTTCATCGACAGTTTGCTCGATGATGTTGCTTACTCTACATTTGCCACAAAATCGTTGCTAGCATTAGCCTTTTTTTTTCTTTATACTATTTCGTAGACACATTGTCTATAAAATAGTATAACTGAAGGAGTTTGACAATGACAAACGATATCCCCTTACGCACTAAAAAAATGTTACTTTTCATTATGATTATTGGTTGTTTCTTCTCGACCCTTAACCAAACGTTGCTCAATGTGGCCTTAACCGACCTCATGCGTATTTTCGAAGTAAAGGCTGCCACGATTCAATGGTTAGCTACTGGTTTTATGCTTGTGAATGGTATTTTAGTCCCTTTGACGGCCTTTTTAATGAAACGTTTTTCGACCCGCCAATTATTCATCACCTCCATGTTTTTCTTGTTTCTTGGTTCCGTTATTAGTGCCGTTGCTGTTAATTTCGGTATGTTGCTGACAGGACGAATGGTGCAAGCGGCTGGCGCTGGGATTATTTTACCGCTCATGATGACCGTCATCCTGTAATTGTATCCCCAAAATGAACGGGGAGCTGTTATGGGGAAAATCGGCTTTGCAATTATTTTTGCCCCAGCAATTGCACCGACACTCGCTGGCTTTGTGATTGATTACGTTTCATGGCGTTGGTTGTTCATCGGCATGATTCCCATTTCACTCCTTATTATCGCTTTAGCTGTTAAATACCTTTTTAACGTTGGAGAAACAACCGCAGCTAAATTGGACATCACTAGCGTGCTCCTATCGACCATCGGTTTCGGCCTCGTTTTATTTGGTTTTAGTAGTGCTGGTAGCCGTGGTTGGAGTGATAGCCTTGTATTAGGCGCGATTAGCATCGGCTTGATTGTGACTGTGTTCTTTTGCCTTCGTCAACTGCAGTCGTCAGAGCCATTGCTCAACTTGAACGTTTTTAAGTATAAAATGTACAGCATGACAACGATTATTAATGTCGCGATTACTATTCTAATGTATGCTGATTTAATTTTATTACCAATGTATTTGCAAACAGGTCGTGGCGCTACTGCCTTACAAGCCGGCTTACTCTTGCTCCCTGGTGCAATTATTAACGCCTGCCTCTCACCTGTAACAGGGCGTCTCTATGACAAGGTCGGTGCCAAACCACTGTTTATGATTGGTACCTTACTCATCGCCTTGTCGATGTGGATGGTGACTGATTTAAGTGTAACGACAAGCTTCATTTACATTATTATTCGTACTGTTATTTTACGGATTGGCCTTAGCTTCATTAGTATGCCGCTTAATACTGCTGCCCTCAACACCTTACCGATCGAACTCGGTTCACATGGTTCAGCGGTGAACAACACAGTGCGACAAGTGGCAGGTGCCATTGGTACAGCCGTCGTCATTACTATTTATACGATGCAAACAACCGCTCACCTCCCTGCTCAATTCGCTCAAATTAGTGGTGCTAGCGATACGTACATGTGTATGTTTATTTTAGCCTTGATTGCCTTTGTGATTGTTTTATTCGTCCCTCGCAAAGTAAAAACAACTGACTAACGCGTTACTTACCTACCTTGTGCTTAGCAGTTAGCACCAATAAATGCTATACTGTTTTTACTATACAACTTAATCAAGGGAGTCTTTGCATGAATTTTACATTTTGGTTTATCTTCTTTTCACAAATTGCTTTTTGGTTTGTCCTGTTTGCTGGTTTTATTACACGTTACCTCTTTAAAAAGCAACGTGCCAGCAGCATCGTTTTGTATGTTGCTGTCGCCATCGATGCAGTGCTCTTATATGCAACGGCCTTAAACATTAAAAACGGCACCTTTGCTACCATTTATCATGGCCTCTCTGCTGTTTTTATTGGTGTTGCCCTGTGTTGCGGGCCTTCACTACTCGCTTGGATTGATAACAAATTCAAACCAGCCGACCAAAAAGAACTGAGCCCTACTAAAACATTAACCGGTAAACCACTGGCCAAATATAAATTAAAGCAGTCCGTACGTCATTTATATGCCTTCTGTTTAGGGTCAATCTTACTTGTTTTGGCGGTTTTGTTCATTGACAACAGCATAATAGTAAAGGCTTAACCGATGTGATAAACATCTGGCTTTTTATCATCATGTTGGACTTCTTATATTCATTAACGTTTTATTTTTGGCCTAAAAAAACTTAAAGTGTCATTAAGCAGTTAGAACTGCTACTTGTATCAAGATGTTCATGTGGACATCTTTTTTTATTACACTAACTATAATCAATCACAAAATTAGATATGGTCATCGGTAGCAAACTTATCCTCGCGGTGTTTCTCTATGCGTTAAATAAGCTAATTCGTGCCAAATTAAAAGTGCTGTGCACACGTGTTCCTTTGGCAGCAAGTTTATCACAACAACAACTTGTTATAATGAAAGTTTATCTCAGCCTGTTTGTGCCGCTTATTATTAAAGCTGCTCTGCTTGAAACCTATATCTTTGCTCTGTTAAATTAAAAGGTTCTATAATTTATGGTGTTGGTGAATTTTCACTGATGCCTATTTTTTCGCAAAAAAATAGCAACATTTTCAAAATCCCTATAATATTAAGTCACCACAACAAATTTATAAGGGGGATTCGACAATATCAGGTATCACTTGTAATAATATCGCAAATCCCTCTGGAATTACAGATGAAACTATTTCTTTTCCAAAAACATGGTGTTTAACTCAGTTAATTAAAGGTGTTTTAAGCACTTGTTATTTTGGTACACGCTCTTACACACACTCACGGTGTGCGAATTGCGGCTTTAATAATAAAACAGTTAAACTCATTAAACACGGAACTAA
>NZ_AODH01000043.1 GCF_000525915.1 Brochothrix campestris FSL F6-1037
GCTTCACCATTTGCAGTTTAAATTCAGGCGTAAATGTTCGACGTTGACGTGGCATAGTAGCACACTCCTTTTTATTAGTAGTCTTAGTTTACAAGCCCTCATTTATTCTGTCTAACTTAGTGTAGCCTATCCAGAGTGCTGATAGTCAGATGAGTTTTATTTTCACTGATGACGAAAAAATATGAAATCATTGATATCCTCCCATCTAGAAGATTGCATCATCTCAGAGATTACTTTTTAAATTATTCATATGAAGCGAGAGCTTCTGTAAAAACGATTGTCACCGATATGAACGCCCCTTACGGGTCTTTAATTAAAGAGGTGTTCCCAAATGCAGATACCATCATCGATCGTTTTCATTTGTCCCAATTAGTAACACGTTCCCTTAATCAAACACGCATTCGCCTCTTTCGCCAATCGCTTAATTACGTTAAGATAGACTTAAGTGATAAAAAAAGGGGTTTGTGTATGATTGAAAAAACACGGTTTAACCAGCAACAAAACTGCTGGATTAATGTTAACACCACGCAAGAACATGATCTTAAAACATTATTTGCCACGTATGGGATTGATGAAGAAATCATCGGCTATTCGCTCGATAAGAACGAACGCGCCCACTTAGACTACGATAAAACGACGAATACCTTCGTCTTTATTTATAACGTTCCGAACCAAACAAAAATCGACAACCATTATGAAACAATCCCGATGACTTTTATCATCAAAGGCGAGACACTGATTACCATCTCCAACGACCGCAATCATTATTTAATCAGTAAGATGGCAGCGCTCCTAAAACAAAATGAGACGGTGTCTGTCTTTGGAATGCTGTTCAATAGTTTGCTAATGATTACCGATCAGTTTTTTCCATACGTTGAAGAACTTAATCTTGAACGTAACAAAGTCAGCCAACAATTAAAGGTCAAAACAACCAAAAAAAACACTGCTGTCGCTGTCGGATTTAGAAACGGGTATTATCTTTTTCATCTCAGCATCGAAGCAAAATGTTGTTTTGCTCGAACAAATTAAAACCCATGCGATCTACAAAGAACTTGATGATGTCGAAATCGAAGAGCTTGGCGATGTCTTAATTGAAGCAAAACAATTGGTTGAGATGACCCAGTTGTCCGTCCAAATTTTGCAACAACTGTCAGGGACCTATAATAACATTTTGAACAATAACTTGAACGATACCATGCGGATTTTAACCGTGCTATCGGTGCTGTTAACAATCCCAACCGTGATTACGGGCTTTTTTGGAATGAACATGCCATTACCGCTTGAAAATAACGCCTTTGGTTGGTTAATCACGATTATTATCAGTGTGCTTGTCTGGTTGAGTCTGTCGTTTATTTTACGCAAAATGATGAACCGTTAACGAAGGAGGAATGAAGATGAAAATTGTCGTTTATTGTGGCGCAAGCACGGGCCAGAATCCCGCCTTTAAAACGGCGACACAGGCGTTAGGTCAGTGGATTGTCGCCGAGCAACATACGTTAGTCTACGGTGGCGGCAAGGTGGGCTTAATGGGACTACTAGCCGATACCGTCCTAGCTGGCGGTGCCAAAGTGATTGGGATTATGCCGACTTTTTTAGCGGAGCGCGAATTGAGTCATCCCCAGCTAACCGAGCTGCAACTCGTTGAGTCAATGTCAGAGCGTAAAAATAAAATGATTGCCTTAGGTGACTGTTACATTGCATTGCCTGGTGGACCAGGAACATTAGAAGAAATTGCCGAGGTGATTTCTTGGGCGCGGATTGGTCAACATCAAAACGCCTGTATTTTGTATAATGTGGCGGATTATTACACACCATTAGCTCAGTTCTATGATCAAATGGTGGCAAATGGTTTCTTAACGGCAACCGATCGATCCGTCACCTCATTTAGTAGTAATGTGACGGAGATTGCCGCATTTTTGAAAGACTATCAACCACCAGTTGTTCGACAGTACCAGAACCAAAGTGAAAGCAACCGGTTAGAAGCAATCAACTTGGAAGAAAAATAAAGTGTCATACGACGGATACTACCACCTGAGCCCTCTTTTGAGGGTTCTTTTTTTGCCTAAAAATAAACAATGTCACAGTTAGAAGTGACAAAGTTATGGCTACATTAGATTGTTCTGTGACAAAATCCGTTATATCATAAAGTTATGAAAGCGGTAACAAAATATCGCTAAAAAGAGATGAGGGATGACAATGACAACAGAAAAGGGAAATACACGTCAAGGGGTACAAAAGTTCGGTAACTTTTTAAGCTCGATGGTGTTGCCGAATATAGGTGCGTTTATTGCTTGGGGCTTAATTACAGCCTTATTTATTCCAGATGGTTGGCTACCGAACAAAGCGTTAGCTGAATTGGTAACGCCGATGGTGAACTACCTACTGCCATTACTCATTGGTTTCTCAGGTGGTAAACTGGTGCACGGCCATCGTGGTGGTGTTGTTGGTGCGATTGCCACAATGGGTGTCATCGTTGGGTCAGATGTGCCGATGTTCTTAGGCGCAATGATTATGGGACCACTTGCGGGTTACTTAATGAAAAAATTCGATGCCTTGCTTGAAGGCAAGATTAAAGCAGGTTTAGAAATGCTCGTTAATAACTTCTCTGCTGGTATTTTAGGCGGAATCTTAACGATAATCGGTCTTAAAGGTGTTGGACCAATTATGGCGGGGCTCAACAATGTATTAGCAAGCGCGGTTGATTGGATTGTTAATGCCAACCTATTGCCGTTGGCTTCAATCTTTATTGAACCCGGAAAAGTACTGTTCTTAAACAATGCAATTAACCAGGGGATATTAACACCATTAGGCGTACAACAAGCGGCTGATTCAGGAAAATCAATTCTGTTTTTACTTGAAGCAAACCCTGGCCCCGGTTTAGGTATTTTAATGGCCTTGAGTATTTTTGGTAGCGGTGCTGCCAAACGAACTGCACCTGGTGCAGCCATCATTCAATTTTTCGGTGGGATTCATGAAATTTATTTCCCATACATCTTAATGAAACCGGCCTTATTAATCGCTGCAATTGCTGGTGGAATGAGTGGCGTTTTCACCTTAACATTGCTCGACGGTGGTTTAATTTCACCCGCTTCACCAGGTAGTATTTTAGCTGTATTAGCATCAACACCTAAAGGCTTAGGTAATTATGGTGCAAACATTGCCGGCGTGGTAGTGGCAGCAGTTGTTTCTTTCCTTGTGGCAGCTCTAATCTTGAAATTCAGTAAAAAAAGTGACACATCAATTGAAGAAGCCAGTGAAAAAATGGCTGCAATGAAAGGTAAAGAAAGTAGTGTGGCAGGGCATTTTACAAACGAAGCGACGTCAGTCATTGCAGCAGATGTCAAAAAGATTGTGTTTGCCTGTGATGCAGGTATGGGATCAAGTGCGATGGGTGCTTCATTACTTCGTAAAAAAATCAAACAGGCCAACATTGCTGTAACAGTTACCAATACAGCTATTTCACAATTGCCTGAGGATGCACAAATTATTATTACACAACGAGAATTAACACCTAGAGCTACAACGAAGCGTCCGAATGCCCATCATATTTCAGTAGACAACTTCTTAGACAGTCCCGAATACGACAAATTAGTCGCATTATTAGCTCAAGGAGTGAAACCAACTGAAGCGGTCGTTAACCAAAGTGAGTCAACAACCAATCAAGCTATTTTAAATCAGGAAAACGTCTACCTTAATCAACGTTTTGCCACGAAAGAAGCAGCGATACGTTTTGCTGGTGAGAAACTCGTTGAAAAAGGCTATGTTTCTACTTCATATGTTGAGTCCATGCTTGTACGTGATGCCAATTTATCGACCTACATGGGTAACTTTGTTGCGATACCACACGGGACGGAAGCAGCGAAAGCAGCTGTCATTCAATCAGGCGTGGTGATTGTACAAATACCAGAGGGTGTCGATTTTGATGGCAATGAGACGAGACTATTATTCGCGATTGCCGGTGCTGACAATGATCATTTGGGTATTTTAGCAATGATTGCTGAAACGTGTGCGGATGTGGCAGCGGTGCATGCGATGGTCGCAGAAACCTCAGCAGCAGCTATCATTACACGACTCGAACAATAAGAGTGAAAAGCGCCTTCAGTTGAAGGTGCTTTCGTGGGTCGAGCGTTAAATGTTACGAAAATGTGTCTAATTGGTATACTTTAGTAAACTAAAGGAGGTGTGTTCGATGTTTTTAACAACACGTGAAAAGGTCATTTTAGAAACACTGGTTAAAAATAAAGCGGGCAATACGTTGGACTATTTTAGCTCACTTTTAAAAGTAAGCAGACGTACGGTGCAACGTGATTTTAAAACAGTGTCACATACATTGGCTCTTTTTCATCTGTCCTTGAGTAAGCGTGACCAAGAATTTTACATCGCAGGTACCAACGCGAACCTGTTTAAACTTGCGCAAGAATTACATCAGTCAGAAGCCTTTGACCAAACACCAGAAGAAAAAAAATTGGCAGCTCTTAAAAACGTTAGCGCATCAAACAGCACCGTATAAATTGAGTAACCTCGCGTCAGAAATTGGTGTTTCGACGCAAACAGCAAGCACCTACTTAGAATCATTAAGCGACTGGTTACAGCCATTAAACGTTACGATAGAACGTTATCGTGGCAGTGGTATTCAACTGCGCGCAACCGAACGCAATAAACGCCAAGCCTTGGCCAGTTATTTACTGCAATATTTTGATGAGCAATTGATCGATGCCTTGTTTGAAATTGAACGTGACACCGCGACCGCGGATTGGTTCGACTACCTGCCAATTGCGTTAATTAAAGAAATTAATACGATTGAACGGAGCTATTTACAATCCTCACATTATGAAATGGCCGTTAATTCCTATTTGCGTTTTTTTAATTCAATTAGTGATTGCGCTACAACGCAGTGAGGCCGGTTTTTTGATTGATGATGAGCCAATAACAATGCGCTTGTCTGATGATGCCTATCGTTTTGCCGCGACTTTTACAACGGAAATTTCACGTACCATCTCAAAGCGAGAAGAAGCAGAAATTGCAATGTTATGGCAAAGTGCTATTCAATTAAATGAAACGATGGGCGGCTATGATAGCTTGCTAATTACACGACTCGTTCAGCAACTGATTTCCCATGTATCAGAGCAACTTAATATCGACTTAACAGATGATTTTTCACTGTTTCAAGGTCTGTTAGCCCATATGCCGTCAGCGGTCTTTCGTTTTCAAAATAAAATAACGGTTCATAACCCGTTATCAGAAGACATTAGACGACAATACCCGCTGCTGTTTATGGCCATTGAAAAAGGGCTGCAAGAAGAATTGAATGGGCATAGCTTGGCGATTGATGAAATGGCATACATCGTCTTGCATTTCGGGTCAGCATTAGAAATGCGCAAAGAACAAATAGATATAGAGACGCTCATTATTTGTCCAACCGGTTTTGGGGCCTCAAAGATGTTATCGACCCGTCTCACAAAAGATATCCCCGAACTAACGCACCATGTCGTTGCGTCAATGGCAGAGATGCAAACAGTCGATTGGGATCAGTATGACATCGTGTTATCAACCGTGCGTTTACAGCACCCACCAAAAGCCTATTTGCTCGTTAATCCGTTGTTACCACAGCAAGACGTACACGCAGTACGCCGCTACATCAAAGAACAGTTACCTGTTATGATGGAGCGTAAAAAATATAGTGCCACTCGCGATAACGAGTACGCGGCAGTGACACAACCATTTGAGCAGTTTATAAGTGAGTTGGATGCCATCTTAAAGGCGGTTCATTCACTCTTAGATAATTTAAAGGTGACAACGATAACAGCACAACAGGATTACCGGCAACTTGTTGCTGACATGATAACAGCAATTACGCCGGACTTATTAACAGCGCAGCAAACAGCCATTTTTGAAAAAGTAATGTGGCGTGAAAAACAAGGTGGATTAGCGATACCTAATACAACGATGGCGCTGTTTCATACGCGCCATGCCGCTGTACAGCAGATGACATTGACGATTGTGCAAACAGCACAGACTTATGCGTTACAAGGGATGGATGCTAATCAATGGCCGGTGAGCACCTTTATTTTACTCTTAGCGCCGGAACACTTAAGTGCTGCCGAAACAGAGGTTGTTAGTACGATTAGCGCCCTGTTGATTGAAAGCACCGAGAGTACCCAAATCTTTTCGTCAGGTCAAGAACGTCTCATTCGCCCGCAGATTGAGCGGGCATTACAAAAAGTGATTGTAAATAAAACACAAAGGACTGATTTAGAATGAAAAAAGCAATTCATTATGGAGCAGGAAATATTGGTAGAGGATTTATTGGTGCGTTATTAAACGAAGCGGGTTATGAAGTGACCTTTGCTGATCTGAACGACAGTTTGATTCAACAATTAAATGATAAGCAGTCATATCAGGTGATTACAGCAGAAGAACAGCCGAAAATAAGTACGATTAAGCCGGTTTATGGTTTGAATAGTGGCACGCAAGCAGCAGCAGTCGAAGCCTTAATTGCCGAAGCGACTTTTTTAACAACTGCAATTGGTGCGGGAATATTACCGTTTATCGCGCCAGCAATCGCAGCGGCGTTAGCTAAACGAGTGACACTAACGTCAGAGCCACTCTATGTGATTGCCTGCGAGAACCAAATCAATGCCACTGATATTTTACGCGACGCTATCTTCACGCATGTGGATGAGGCTACTGCTAAAAAAATCAAGACACAGGTTCATTTTTGCAACTCAGCCGTTGATCGGATTGTGCCAGCACAACCTGACGGACTCGGGTTAGATGTACAGGTAGAGGCCTACTATGAATGGGTGGTTGAAAGTAAAACGACCTTACCAACTATTCCTGGTATGACAGTCGTGCCTGACTTAGCACCGTTCATTGAACGTAAATTATTTACTGTCAATACAGGTCATGCAGTTACTGCTTATTTGGGCTATGCTAAAGGGTATCACACCATTGATGAAACATTGAAAGATGAAGCTGTCTATCAGCAAGTTGCTGCGACTTTAGGTGAAACAGGCGCTTATTTAGTGAAACGCTATGATTTGAATGCTGCCGACCATGCAGCTTATATCAAAAAAATTATCCACCGTTTCGAAAATCCGTTGTTAGCAGATGGGGTTGATCGAGTTGGACGTTCGCCATTGCGTAAACTAGGTGCGCAAGACCGGTTAGTGCGTCCCGCAGTCGAGGCTGATAAATTAGGCTTGCCCCATCAAAATTTAGCGAAAGCGATTGTGGCGGCATTGCACTTTGATGATCCCTCAGATAAAGAAGCGATGACGCTTCAATCCTTATTACAAACACAAGGATTAGACCATGTGCTTCAAACGGTGTGTGAATTAAAAGAGACCAATCCATTATATCAAGAAATTATCGCGCAGTATTAGACGCACTTAAAAACGCACAGCTAAGCTAGAGGGTAGGCTATAACAGCCTTTCTATTTAGTCTTATCATCTCGTAAACAAAGTCACTGTCATAAAATCCGAAAGAAAAAGCAGTTTAATTTGACTTTGTCGACAATCTGGAACCCTTCATTTGAAGGGTTTTTTGTCGGGGTTTTCAGAAGAAATAGTTGCCGAAATATGCTATATTGCAATTATAACTATAGCTAAAAATAAAGAGGTTTTGAAAGGGGGAACCGTAATTGCACAATCAAACAAGGAAACCATGGGAGAAAGAAACCGACGAACAGCAACGGAAGGATGACCTGTATCAGCGCGCACAAAGTCTCTTTCAAGCGAAAGCACAACCGGTTGCAACGAGTAACGCAGTGCCAGAGCAAACAGCGAAACGACTGCAACGAAAGCTGAAGAAACAGGAGCGAAAATACCAACAGTTGCAACAAAATCTGGCAAAGAGCGATAAGCGCATGGCTAACTCTGAGCGGTTGGTGAAACAGCTTCAAAAAGAAAACAATCATTTTCAGCAAGAAGAAGAGCGTCTAGCAGCGATTATCAAGGGGTATCAAGCAGACGAACAGCAATTAACAGAGTTAGCAGCCGCGACACCGCTACACATTGCGAGTATGGCTGAGTTACTGACTTATTCGACCGAACTCATCAATGATAAGCAAGTTTTGGAAAAAAAAGTTAGCGCAGGCGCAACAACGTATCGTTAAGGTGATTGCCAAAGCTAATCGACAGGTGGCTCATATACGGCAAATGGAGCAACATTTACGGCAAATTAATCGTCAACAAGACATTAAGGTTGAAGGATTACGTCAAACAAAAAATCGGCTCAAAGCCTCACAATTTAAAATGAAGATGAGACATACCGAGTTGCGTAAACAGCTGAAACAACAACAGCCAGAGCGAACAACGATTGTCGCAATGATTAAAAGCTTACGCGATCGCTTAGATGAGCGTACCTTTGAGCAGTACGGTCAGCTGAACCAATTACTCTACGAATACGATAGCGTGTTTAAACGGATGAATTTCGAAAACACAACGAATTATCGCTTTGGTTATTTTGTATTGGCCGAACAGGAACCTTTGTTTGTGGATGTGACGACCAATGATGTTTATTTTGTGAAAAGTCGCCCTGAAATGGCCCGCGATTTAGATGCGTGTAAGGCATTGATTGAGGAAAAACACGCGATGATTGTCTATTGCTATAGCAGTATCAATCAGTCAAAAAGTGAACGTCAGTTGATGAAGAAACCGCGCCAACAGACGATGAAACCGCCACTTAATCACGCCATGAAAAACAGACTTGCCAATTGCAGTTTTACACTAATCACAGCCAAACACGCGCATCGTTATCGTGACGCACTAAGGGTGTATACTAAAGATGTAAAGATTATTGATCCGTATGAAGTGAATCCCTCGCGTTTGTTTAAGCAGAGTCGTACCTTTGATTACGTGTTTGTCTTTTTAGACAGTTGCCCTCACAGCGTGACTGATTATTTAAAGGTACACCAGCAACAACACCGCATTCAAACATTTTATCGTGCCACACCCGAGATGGTAGTCGCGCGGGCAAACTATGTGGTATTGAATGATCCAGTGAGAACCGTTGTGGAAACAATAACATAAAAGATAAGCTTTAAAACTAACTTCTACTGAACTTAAGGTGGAAGTTTTTGTATTGTACTAGTAGGTTATTACTTTCTTTTTAGGAGTCATTCAAGGTATTCTTGAAAAAGGGTGTTTTAAAGAGATAATCATTGAGGGTTTAGGACCACAATAATAAAAAAGGATGAAAGAGGTTGAATGAATGAAAGAAACAAAAGCGATTGTAAAGACTTTACCGCTGGTAGTCGTAGCTATTTTTTTAATTGGGGTTAGTATTAACATGTTTTTAGGACCACATCATATTGCAGCTGGGGGTGTTAGTGGTATCGGCATCTTAGTTGAATCAGTGTTTCAGATTGATCGGGCGCTGACTGTACTTATTTTAAACTTACTTATGCTCGTGTTAACGTACATCTTTTTAGGCAAACCAGTTTTTATTAACACGGTTATTGGCAGCATGTTATTACCTGTATCATTAGCTATTGTCCCAGAAGTGATGGTGACGACTGATATTTTCTTATCCGTTACATTCGGTAGTGCAATTTTTGCAGTGGGTGTTGCAACTTTGTATAAAATCGGGGCATCGGGTGGCGGTACAACGATTCCGCCACTTATTTTCAAAAAGTATTTTGGTCTCAATACAGCGATTGGTCTATTTGTGACTGATATTATTATCGTCATTTTTAATATTTTCGTATTCAGTATGGAAGCCTTCTTTTATGCGGTGCTTTCTTTAATTATTACGTCTATCGTCATGAGCTATATTGAAACTGGGATTAAACGTAAAACAGCAGTGATGATTATGAGTCAAGCACACACCGAAGCAATCAAGCAAACGTTGCTTCATGACTTAAATCGAGGCGTGACTGTTTTTGGTGTAACAGGTGGTTATACGGATGAACAAAAAAAATATGCTGATGGTCATCGTTAGCAATCAACAGTACCAAAGTTTGTTGCAAACAATCAAAGGGATTGATCCAGATAGCTTTGTGATTGCATATAATGTGTCAGAAGTACATGGTCTCGGCTTTAATTACTATTCAGTTGTTTAAGAAAATGAAAAAAGTAGTAAACCGCAATGGTTTACTACTTTTTTGTACAACTATGAAATAAACTGAATCGAATTTTCAAGTGTTAGCAACTTATCGAGATAGGCCCGCTGTTCCAGCCGTTTTAAGTCACCGTTTTCAAAGCGGGCTTGCAACTCTTCACGTTCCATTTGAATCGCATCTTGTAACCATTCATCAAAATTGGTGTCTTGTTCAGGTTGATCAGTAGTATGCGAGGCTTTAATCCGTGCATAACGTAGCAGGTAAAAATCGATAATCATATTCTGGTCGTCCGTCTTTTCAGCCTCGCGTAATTGTACTAACACATAGTTACGGTTGCTTTCACGTAAAAGCACAATTTCAGCACGGCGGTTCGTTGGCAGCAACAAATGCTGCGAAAAGTCATTTTTCATAACATTCGCCATGAAATGTCGCTTTTGATATTGCGTTTTTTTAGTGAGACGATACAACCGATGATTTAAGCGGCGTAAATAATTAAAGGCCACCAGCACACTGATTTGTTTCGTGTTTAATAAGTGGAGGGTGTTGGTGTATTTCCAATGTAACACTTTCGTCATCACTTCTTCTTGTTGCTGGGAAAAATCATCACGATCAGATAAAGACAAGAGGCGATCGTTATACATCTTAATCACTTTGCCAAGCACCGTTTTATTCGCGGTAGTCAGTTGTGCTTTTAACTGTGCAATCACTGTTTGTAAAATAGCGATCTCGGTTTCATTGTTTTTTATGAGTTCAACTTTTTTCTCTGCAAACAAGGGCATTGTAAAGTTAGCGAGTAATAAGGTAACTAAAATAACCCCACTGGCAATGCTAATCAATAACTCGCGTGCTTCGAACACAGCGCCATTATTCAAGACGAGTGGTAAACTGAGTGCACTGACAAGCGTAATTGTGCCACGGACGCCTGAGACGGTGTAGAGCAGGCTTTGTTTCAGACTGAAGGACTCTTCAAAATTGCGGATTGCTAAGAAACAAAGGAAGCGACAGAAGAGCAAAATGAAGGCAATCACTAACACATAAATAAACACTAAACGATTATCGATGAACTGATTGTGCCAGACAACCGAGGTAATGTGCGGTAATTGCGTTCCTAATAAAATAAAGACAAGTCCATTTAAATTGAACGATAGAATCGACCATGTGCTTTTTGATAAAACATTTAGCTGTGCTTTATCGAGCTTGATGCTCTTATAATGGTACGAATAGACAATTCCACCCGCCACAACGGCTAGAATACCGTTCACACCGCATTCTTCGGCGACAAGGTAAATCGCAAACGGCAGTAAAATTTCAAACAGAATAAAGGAGACATTGTTTTGAATCCCGAGGTTTTTTAACCAACGTAAGAATAAAATCGCTAAAAAGCCTAAAATCAAACCGACGGCAATCCCGCCTAGTGAGATTAAAAAGAAGCTTGTTACGGCTGTTGTCATTGAAAAGACTCCAGTTAAGAGGGCGGCTGCGGCAAACTGAAATGAAACCAGACCCGAAGCATCATTGATTAAGGATTCACCTTCTAAAATATGCAACATCCGTTTCGGCATTTTGACCTTATCAGCCAATGAACTCACAGCGACGGCATCAGTTGGTGCCAGTGCAGCAGCAAGGGCGAAACAAGCCGCCCACGGTAAGGTTGGGATGATAAAATGAATGAACCAACCTAAGGCGCCGACTGTCACAAAGACTAAGCAAATCGAGAGAATGAAAATCGCTTTTTTTTTCTTTGAAGAACGATTTTTTATCCACATTGACACCATCGTTAAAGAGCAACGGAGCAATGAACAATAACATAAATAGTTCAGGCGAAAGTTCTAAGTAAGTGTGCGGTAAAATGAGCGAAAAAAAGGCCTCCTAGCACAATCTGAATAATGGGAACCGCAATAAAGGGTAAAAAACGTTGGAGAATGTTAGATGCTAAAATTAAGGCGAGCATCACAAGTATTGTTTCAAATATTTCCATAAGCACCTCTTCGAGTAATAAAGTAATGTATCTTCCTTAAGGATACTGTGTTACTAAATCATCGTCAAGAAATGAATGTTTACACGGACTAGTATTAGAGCCAAAAGGTGGGATAGTGACGTGTACTACTTAGATTGTTAAAAAGAAGGGCACAGATTACGAGCAAACAAGAGCCTGCTAAAACGGGGAAAAAGAGATAAGACCAGGAAGCGTTTGCACAGATGATGACAATGGGTGTTGCCCCAGCAGGTGGATGGCTTGTTTTAGTCAGTTGCATGACGATTAAAGACAGGCCAACAGCTAGCGCTAGCTGATAGGGTGTGTGAGGTATTAGCTGCAACACGGTTAATCCGACTAAAGCAGCTAAGAAATGGCCACCAATAATATTACGTGGCTGTGAGAACGGTGCATTCCAAGCCCCGAACGCAAGGACACAACTGGCTCCGAAGGGTGCCATCAACCAAGGTAGGTTTATTAAGTTAGTGAGAAGAGAGAGCAGAAAGAGGGTAAGAAAGGCGCCACAACCGTTGAAACAGACACTCTTGTAACGGTAAGTCAGTGGGCTGCGGGCACTGGTGTGCATTTTTTTGAAGTAATCCATGAGGCAACACTCCTTTTTGCCCAGTAATAAAAAAGGCAGATACAAAAGTCAACAGATAAGCGGTGGTTGCCCTCCGAAAAAAGATGTGCTATAGTTAAGGGACTAATTAAATACGAAAACATTTCTAGGGTTCCGTAACTTCATCGTTAGTCTGGTCCGAGAGAAATGCGCAACGGTTGCCGTTGTGACACGGAAGGACAAAAGCCTGGGAGAAACGAATTTTCGTTTTTCTTAGGCTTTTTTTTGAGGAGGTGGAAACAATGAGTAAAAGTACGTTATTAATTATTTTAGCTGCCATCGCGGAAGTGGGCTGGGTGATTGGCTTGAAACATTCGAGTAATGTGTGGGAGTGGCTCTTAACAGTCGTTTGTATCGTCGTATCGTTTGGACTCTTAATTAAGGTGAGTGCAACCAATAGTGTCAGTACAACCTATGCGTTGTTTGTCGGTCTAGGCACGTTAGGGACAGTTGTAACAAGTGTCGTTTTATTTGGTGAAGCGATGACTGTCTTAAAAACAGTCTTACTCGTCGTCTTAATGACGGGTGTGATTGGTTTGAAATTAGCAACAACAAAAACGAAAGGATGATGACAAATGGCTTGGCTTTTATTAATTATCGGCGGGTGCTTTGAAGTCGTCGGTGTCTCGAGTATTAACCGCTTAGTGGCAAAACGGAATGCGCAGAACATGCTCTTGTTAGTTGTTGCGTTTGCACTTAGTTTTTTATTATTGTCATTGGCGATGAACACCATTCCAATGGGAACAGCCTATGCAGTCTGGACGAGTATTGGGACAGCGGGATCGGCCTTGATGGGGATGTTTTTCTTTGGTGACTCTAAAAGCGTCAAACGAGTCTTTTTCATCGGCTTAATCATTGCCGCAACGGTCGGCTTGAAATTGATTTCATAAAAGGAGATGCGAATTTGGTCACAGTGCGGTAAAATACTAGATGAGACATAAATCAGATAGTAAGGCTGTGATCTAACCATGAGTTACCGTAATTACCGTCGCACGAGTACGAAAAAAACGGCGAAAGCTTATCAAAAACCGACCAAACTACCCGCAAGTTTTGTGGTGGTCGATTTTGAGACGACCGGTTTAAGTCCTGAGCGTCATCAAGTGATTCAAATTGGGGCCGTTAAATATGAGAATGGTCAACAAGTCTCGACTTATTCGAGTTACATTAATCCCTTTGAAGCACTGTCTGACACAATTGTACGCATCACTGGCATCACCGATGAGATTTTGGCAACCGCACCAGCAGTTGAAGACGTGTGGCCGGACTTTTTAGCCTATATCGCCGGCTATACCATAGTGGCACATAACGCGTCGTTCGATATGAAGTTTTTACTGGCAACTTCCTGTGATCTACGACTTGAAGAAGTGACATATCACGTATTGGATACAGTACCGTTAGCACGTAAATACTTTGATACACCGAATCATAAGCTTGAAACGCTTAAAAATCACCTAGGATTAGATAATCAATCGCATGATGCCTTAGAAGATTGTATCGTCACAGGGAAGGTTTACATGATGTGTTGGCAAAAAACACCGGAACGTGGGCGAAGCGGCACATTAGGCAAAGCGGCTGTCATACCGCAAAAAGCATCAACCGATAGCTTTAGTGAGGATGAACTGCGCTTGTACCAAAGTTTGAATGTGTTTTTACAAGGGCAACGGATGGCGAGTTTTTTTGCGGTAAAACATGTCGGTAAAACATTTAGCCTCGAAGGTTACTTTACCTTTGCCCGCATTACCTGTAATTCAAAGTCACAATTTATCAGCCTGCGTGGTAATCAGGAAACATTTACGATTGCGTATCCAAATGCGATTATTCAAGCAGCACCTAAATCAGACTGGGGTACATTTCGGGTGACGATAACGCATTTGGCGGATGTCCTTATTTACCGTGACTTCTTAATTGATTGTTACCTCCGAAATGTGACCCGTCTTAAACGAGAGATTGATGCTCAAAAAATTGTCGAGCAAGACTGGCGTAAATATCAATTGCTTAAACAACAGGTTGACGAAGCGGCCGGTAATCGTTGAAATCATTTTTTGTAATTGAATCGTTCACTTATGAAAAAGCCCGTTAACCCTTGGGGTTAATGGGTTCAGATTGTAGACAAAGTCTAAACAGTCTTCATTTTCTTTGAAATGCTATTACAGTGACTTTGTCTACGAGATGATAAGACTGAATAGAAACGTTGTTATATCCTCTCGTTTAATCAGCTAACTTCTATGATATTTCATGGAAACTAGCGACGGTAAATAGTCGCTCTTCTTTTCCATTCCAATATCTTTAAAGTTGAACGAGCTGATTTTACTTTCGTTCTAGTAAGAAACACGAGCCTTTGAGGTGAGTGTACAGATGGTACTCGACTCCGATAAGGCGAGGCATTGATGACCTAGAACAGCGTTTATCTTCAGCCTCAGCCCGTTAACCCTTGGGGTTAACGGGCTTTTTACTGCGGAAAAGAGCAGTGCACGCTGCACTTTTTGACAACGCTTACATTGTTTGTTATGGTGAGGATGAAATAGCTAATCAATTGAAGAGGGGTGTTGAAGATGAGTCGAGCGATTATAATTGATACTGATCCGGGAATCGATGATGCGATTGCCTTAGCGATTGCAACAGCGTCAGATGCATTGGATGTGAGGTTAATTACGACGGTAGCTGGTAATGTTAGTTTAAGCAAGGTGACCGCCAACGCATTAAAACTGTTGGCGTTGTTTAAGAAAGAGATTCCCGTTGCAAAAGGTGCGGTACGACCGTTGCTGCGTGACGCGATTGATGCAAGTGAAGTGCATGGCGAAACAGGGATGGATGGCTATGATTTTCCAGCCCCAGCGACGCATTTACTGTTAGAAGAGACTGCCGTTCAGGCGATGTACCGCGAGTTGCTGAGTGCAGATGAGCCGATGACGATTGTAGCGATTGGTCCGTTAACGAATGTGGCGATGCTGTTAAGAGAATTCCCGCTGGCGAAGGATAAAATTGCCGAGATTGTGTTAATGGGTGGGGCAATTGGGCGCGGCAATGCCGGAGTGTTAGCCGAGTTCAATATCTTTGTTGATCCAGAAGCAGCTGACATTGTGTTTAGGAGTGGGATACCGCTTGTAATGGCGCCGCTTGATGTCGGTTGGAAAGCGATTGTCACCCCTGAGGACAGTGCCATCATTAAGGCAATGCATCCTGTAGGTGAGATGATTTTTAGCATTTTGCAACGTTATCGTGGTGCGTCAACCAAAGGGGGAGCAACAATGTATGACAGCTGCGCGATTGCTTATTTACTCGCACCAGCTATGTTCACAACACAGGATGTGCATGTGGCAATCGAAACGACAGGGCAATACACAGCCGGTGCGACAGTCGTTGATTTGAATGGCTTAAGCGGTCAAAGCGCAAATGTGAAAGTATGTGTTGATATTGACCCGGTACAATTTAAACACTGGTTTATAGCAGGTTTGGCGAAGTGTAAATAGTAAAACTTGACAGTGTTATTTTAATAGTGTCTAATATACCTATAGGGGTATATTAGGAGGGGTAAGATGTTTTCGTTTTTTAAACAAGTGCCACACATAGCAACAACCGACTTAGCGGCACGATTGACACGTACAACAACAGTGTTAGATGTTCGTACGCCCGTTGAATTTAAGTCAGGTCATATTAAAGGTGCCAAGAACATACCATTACACGTTGTTGAAACATATGTCGGCAATAAGACAGAACCACTCTATGTTATTTGTCAGTCGGGTATGCGCAGTAAACAGGCTGTGAAACGACTCCAACGCTTAGGTTATCAGGCGATTAATGTGACTGGTGGCATGAATCAATGGCGTGGTAAACTAAAATAAAAACGGCAATAAAACACAGCAAAGAGAGCGAGAGCTTTAATGCATGTGTTTTATTGTTTTTTCAGTTATAATGTAAACGGTTACAAAATAAAGGGGGCGAGTTATATGTACAGAACAGAGAATGATAGTGTCGGCAGTATGTCGATACCGACAACAGCCTATTACGGTGTTAATGCCGCGCGGGCACAAGCGAATTTTCAAATTACAGGGCAGCGATTAGAGCCGGATTTCATTCGAAGTTTAGCCGAAATAAAGAAGGCTGCAGCCTTAGCCAATGCTGAGTTAGGAATGATTCGTGTTGATGTGGCTCACGCGATTGTCGCAGGAGCAAATGAGGTATTGCTTGGCTTATTACATGACCAGTTTATTGTCGATCCGATGCAAGGTGGGGCTGGCACGAGCAGCAACATGAATATTAACGAAGTATTGGCCAATCGCGCCATTGAATTGTTAGGTGGCAAAAAAGGCGATTATACACGCGTCAGCCCGAATGATGATGTTAACCGAGGCCAATCGACGAACGATGTATATCCGACCGCGGGCAAATTAACACTGTTAAAAAAAAATCCCCCTCTTACATGCTCAACTCGAACGAATGGCCCTCGTCCTCTTGCAAAAAGCAGAGCAGTTTAAGGCAGTCAAAAAAATTGGGCGCACACAATTAAGTGATGCCGTCCCGTTGACACTCGGGCAAGAATTTCATGCCTATTATTCGCTCGTTAAACGTCACATTAAGCGCCTCGCACAGGCAAAGAGTGAAATACTGACATTAAATATGGGAGGGACGGCAATAGGAACAGGTATTTCAGCGCATCCACGTTTTAGTGCAACCTTTATGCCGATTATTCGTGAGCTAACAGGTGAAGAATTAGAGCTGGCCGATGATTTAATTGATGCAACGCAAAATGTCGAGTGCTATGCAGTTATCGCGGATGTATTAAAGGTGATTGCGATTAGCCTGTCTAAAATAGCTAACGACATACGCCTGCTCTCATCAGGCCCTCGTTCCGGTATCGGCGAACTGATTATGCCAGTGAAACAAAACGGCTCGTCAATCATGCCTGGTAAAATTAACCCGGTCATTCCAGAAATCGTCAATCAATGTGCCTTTATTGTCGCGGGTAATAGTGTGACCGTGGCGATGGCAGTTGAAGGCGGTCAATTAGAACTGAATGCCTTTGAACCCGTTATTTTTTATAAACTCTTTGAATCGTTTGATGTGCTAGAGGCGGCTGTGAAAACTTTTGTCGACAATTGTTTAAGTGGTATTGAGGCCAATGAACCCCGTTGTCATGAATTGCTCGAACGGAGTCTCTATCTATCGACCAAATTGGCTGAAACTGTCGGTTATGCGGTCGCCTCCGATTTAACGAAAGAAGCAGTTGCTTCAGGTAAAACATTAAAAGAGGTAGCCGCTGCGAAGGGAATTGAAACAGATATGTTTGATGCTGTGCCGTTAGGGTGATTTGTCGAATGGTTATCAAAACGGTATAATAAAGACAGTTAAGAGCAGAAGGGATAGATGAAGATGTCTGAGCATGAAATCACGTTTAGAATGGCGACAAGAGCAGATGTTCCCTTAATATTAGACTTTATTAAAGGCCTTGCAGCTTACGAGAAAATGAGCGATGAAGTGGTCGCGACCGAAAGTTTATTAACTGAATGGTTGTTTGACAAGCAGGCAGCCGAAGTGCTGATTGGTGAATATGAGCACGAAGCGGTTGGTTTTGCGCTGTTCTTTTATAGTTTTTCGACATTTCTTGGTAAAGCGGGTATCTATTTAGAAGACCTCTATGTGTTACCGGAACATCGGGGCAAAAAATTCGGTAAAAAATTCATTCAACGACTGGCACAAATTACAGTCGAACGAGATTGTGGTCGCTTAGAATGGTGCTGTTTGGACTGGAATGAGCCAAGTATTGCCTTCTATTTAGCAATGGGTGCAGAACAAATGAACGACTGGACGACCTATCGTCTATCCGGCGAACGCTTACAACAATTAGGTCAATAGTTACAGAAAAAAATCGGTAAAAATAACCCTTAACAAATAGGTCATCGTGGCTTATAATTGAATAGGAAAAAACATCGAAAAATAAATGGAAGAGAAGTGGATAAAATGGGTCGTAAATGGGCTAATATTAAAGATAAAAAAGCAGCAAAAGAACAAACAACGAGTAAGGTTAATGCGAAGTTTGGTCTAGAACTTTATGTGGCAGCGAAACAAGGAGATCCTGATCCATCGACTAACCGTAAATTACATGCCGTTATTGAACGTGCAAAAACATATAACGTTCCGAAACACATTATCGATCGTGCAATCGAAAAAGCGAAAGGCTCTAGTGATGAAACATACGCTGAATTACGTTACGAAGGCTTTGGGCCAAGTGGTGCAATGATTATCGTTGATACGTTAACAAACAACGTTAACCGTACAGCTGCTGAAGTACGTTCAGCTTTCAACAAAAACGGTGGGAACATGGGTGTATCAGGCGCAGTGGCTTACATGTTTGATAACACAGCGATGTTCGCTTTTGAAGGCAAAGAAGCCGATGCGATTTTTGAATTGTTGTTAGAAAATGATATCGAGATTCGTGATGTTGCAACTGAGGGCTCACAAGTCATCGTTTATGCTGAACCAGAAGATTTCCACAAAGTACAAACGGTCTTAAAAGCCGATGGCGTTGAAGAATTCACGGTAGCAGAAACAGAGATGATTGCTCAAAATGAATTATCATTGTCAGCTGATGATCTTGTAATGTTTGAAAAATTAATTGACGCATTAGATGAATTGGAAGATGTTCAAAAAATTCACCATAATGTAAGTTTCGAGTAACAACGTTGATATGACGCGGTTTCATCCATATCTCAACCGCTTTTTTGTTTGAAAAGGGGCAGAAACAAGTCTATTTTATAGGCTTGTTTTTTTATTTACTCATAGTAGCCAGTCGAAGTGGTGTTTGTTATACTGAATGATGTATCGAGAGAGGATGCTGCCAATGCATTACGTAATCGTCACGCTCTGTCTCCTCATCATGTTTGTTAGTTGGTTTAGTGGACCAAAAACGCCATTATGGCTGCGAGTTCTAACGCTTGTCCTTGTGCTGCTCATTGCGGTGAGAGGATTACTACTATAACGTGAAGGAGGAATGAAAATGAATATAACAATGAGTCAGGCAGTAGTAGACAGCCTCTGTGTAGGCGCAACGACCAAAGTCATCACGCTCTATTACACGTATGAATCACTTAATAGTTGCTCGTGTAGCGATGCTGGGCTCTTTATCCTCAGTTGTTCTAACGCGCCATTAGCTCCTTATGATCGTCCCTTAAAGCGTTCGTATCCGCCGGTGTTTACCAATGTCTTTAGTCTTACTTTTATGGAAGAAGAGATGGTGTTGACCCGTGATTCAGCATCGGGCCGTCTTATTTTAAGCGGTCAAAGTGGTATTTTATCACCGAATGTCAAGGTGCTAACTCATAATTAAAAGATCTAATCAATCTATATATAATAAGATATAAACTGGTTTAGTTTGAATAAAACTATTTTTATAAAACAACATAAAAAGATTGACAACGCTTACACGATGGAATTATACTCGTGGTAAGTTAATCGATGCGTAATGAGACGATGAGAACCGCAGAATCCTAAAAAGAGAGGAGGCTGTGGTTTTTTTGTTGAACGACGCAATCAGTTGACTAATTTGTAAAACGAAAGGAGCGAATATGAAAAAAATTATTGCACATCGAGGGCTGTCACTGCGATACCCCGAAAATTCAGTGGCCGCGTTTGAAGCAACACACCGTTATGGGGTCGAATGGTTAGAAACTGATATTAGTATTTTAGGTGATGGCACAGTTATCATCATGCACGATGATACGTTGGATCGTACAACCAATCAGAGCGGTCATTTAGCAGAATTGAGCGCTGCTGATATTGCAGCGACAAGCGTTGGTGAATGGTTTGGTACGGCCTTTAAAGATGAACCGATTCCACGATTGGCAGATTTAATTGCCTGCTTAAATCGGACGAAACTAAATATCAATTTTGAATTGAAGGCAGTCGTTGGCAACCGAGGCAATGAACTTGCAGATGAGGTGGTGGCGCAATTGGCAGAGGCAATAACACAGTTGAATCCTGCCATCAAAATTAGTATTTCTAGTTTTAATCCGTTGATGCTCTTAAAAATGAAAGCCTATCATCCTGATTTAGATTATGCGGTGTTATTTGAAACACATACATTAGAAGCAGATTGGCCGCTCATTATGGCTGCAGTAGGGGCGCGGGCAATCCATCTAGAAAACGAAGGGTTGAGTCAACACGTTGTGCAAACAGCTGTTTCGTTAGGCTATGAAGTCAATGTTTGGACGGTGAATACGCGTGAGCGCACTAATGAATTGTTTAATTGGGGCGTCACCGGTGTTTTTAGTGATAAGGCAGATGAACTGTTGTCATTAACAAAGAAGGAGTGGATGAGTCATGAAAGGCTTACTTAAAAAAGCTGGATTCAGTTCCAAAAATCAGTTCATCGGCTTCTCGATGGTCGTGTTAGCAGGTCAAATTGTGTACTCCGCTTTTGAAGCTTTTAAAGGCACCTTCTATGATGTGCTCCTTGAAGTGCTACAAGTGAATAATACCGAACTTGGTATCATTTTTAGTTTAATTGGAATTTCAATCTTCTTTTATGTACCAGCTGCCTGGTTAAACAACCGCTTTTCGATTAAATCACTATTAGTCGTTGGTCTCCTCATTCGGATGTTTACCACCTTCATCATTATCTTTTTCACACCAAGTTTTGCCGTTTTAAAGGTGATTGCCTTTATTTGGGGTGTCGTTGAAGCTTTTTTCTGGCCAGCGGTTTTGAATGGTGTCGTATTGCTGTCGGCCCCCGATAAAAAAGGAATTGCCTTCGGGATATTAGAATCGGCACGGCGGGCGCTTGAAATGGTAATGAACTTATTGATTGTCGCTGTGATGGCCTTGTTTGGAGGAATTGCAATTTTTAAAGGTGGGATGTTGGCTTATAACTTACTGATTATTCCACTCGTGCTTTATATTATTAAATATGTGCCTGTTAATGGCATTGCTGCTGAACAAAAACAACCCAAAACAAAGTCACTGGATGCCCTCAAAGGGTTATTACATGTCATTAAAATACCGACGGTGTGGTTATCATCGGTGGCGGGCTTAACGATTTATTGGTCATACATTAACTTGATTTACACAGTTCCTTATTTACAAGCGGTCTTTGGTATTTCACGTGGCCAAGCGGCCATCTTTGGGATTATTAATACCGGTGCGATGGGTGTGCTATCGGGGGCAATTGCTGGTTTGTTGGCCGATTATGTCTTTAAATCATCGGCAAAAATGATTTTTGTATCATTGGTGATGACGTTCGTGACCCTTGGATTGACGATGGTTATTCCAAAAACCCCTGATAAAATCGGCTTGAGTATCGCCTTGTTAATGCTGTTCTCCTTCTCGATTTTCTTGGCTAAAAGTGTCATTTTAGCTCCAGTGGCAGAGGCGGGAATATCAGAGAAGTATTCAGGGTCAGCCATGAGCATCGGGTCGTTTGCAACATACGCCCCGGTGTTTTGGGCCTATAGCTTAAACGGTCATATTATCGATAAGTTTGTGGCGGGCGATGCCTATCAAACGATTTTTAAAATCGGTACCGCAGTCGCCTTACTCGGTGTAATCAGTGCACTTTTATTGGTGATTGTCAGTGAAAGGGCTAAGAAAAAACGCAACGTCAGTGCAGGATAAGAACGGACTCTAAAAAGGTTAGTTGTTCATTTCAAACACACGGACTTCAAGCATAGGCAAGGTGATAAAAGCACCCGAAGGGGATTCGTACGTATAGTGCCCTTCGGAGACACCGTAACTTGTAATTTCATCACCTTTTGAGAGCGGTTGTTGAGCCAATTGTTCGTCTGGAATCGTAAGGATGATTATTTTGGTGCTGTCATCGTCGATTTGGAAGTGGCAGAGCGAATATTCAGACCCTTTTAAAATGGCGATGATTTTGCCAGAAAAACGAATTCTTGCTTTGATATAACGATTAGGCTCATCGACTAACTGTTGATAGGTGATGTTATGTTGGTAGTTATGTTTGTTTTTATCATCGGCTTCTTTTTTTTAAGTTCGCTTGAAAAGAACGAAAGTCGGAAGTTGCTGTTGTGTCTTCTGGAGCTGTTGGTTGACTCTTAGCCGTACACGCACTAAGTGCAAACAGACATAGTAAGGAGAAGATGATTTTGTTGAATGGAATCGTTAAAACCTCCAATGTCGAATGTAAAAATCCTTTACTCTATTAGTATACAACAGTAATTCTGAGATGTAAGCCTTTTATTGTCAAAATAAGCGTTATATGGGTTTATGATGCATCTGGAGCATGGTATACTGTTGATATTGTATTTAGAGAAAGAGGATGGCTGAAAATGGAACAAACGTATCAACGAACGATCTTACAACAGGTATTCACTTGGTTAAGTTTCCTTGTTTTGACGGCTTTAGCGTTGTTTTTAGCAGTTAACTACCAAGCGTTACCAAAGATTGTGCCGATGCATTTTAATTTTGCGGGTGAGATAGACGGTTATGCTGGTAGAGCGAGTGTGTGGCTTTTGCCGATTATAGGGTTTCTGATGTGGTTGCTGTTATTTGTTATTGGTGCTCACCCGGAAAAACATAATTACATGTTTTTAACAGAGGCTAACAAACGGGCACAGTATCGCTTATCATGCACGATTGTTGCGGGTAGTAATCTCTTTATTAGTCTCGTTTTTATGATTATTACGTTGGCGATTTTACAACAAAATGATTTGAAAAATGATCCAATTTTATTCACTTCTTTTTTAACCTTAATCGGGCTAGGCATAAGCGGTATCGGCTACATGATTTATCGCTTAATAGGCTTTAAAAGAACACGGACTAATTAAAAAAATACCATTGAAGGACGCGGATTTTAGCGTGCTCCAATGGTATTTTTAATTGGCTCTATGTCAAATAGTGTTGTTATTCAAAATTTAGTAAAATAAGTCATTTTTGCAGCTATCTTTTTTGGTAGTTGCTTTTTTTTGTAGTCATTCCTAATGTGAAGGACGCTTTCTGCGGGTGACGCTTCATCCTCCGCGCTCCGCTGTGGGGTATTCAGCGGCCACTTTTCCCGCTAGAGTCGCCTTCACAAACGTCATGACGTGCACGTTTGTTATTGATCCCTTCTAA
>NZ_AODH01000044.1 GCF_000525915.1 Brochothrix campestris FSL F6-1037
TCGAATTGTTGCCACGCGATTTTTGGTGTTGCTAAAATCGAGCCATAGGTCGGTGAAACTTCGTTGACGTCAATCGGTCCAAAGGACCCAATCGCCAAAGCATCAAGTTGATGCGGTTCAAAAAAAGCAAAGACGGCCGCTAATGTTTCAGTTGGTGTGGTCGTCGGTAATGAGATGCGCTCAAGCAGTTGTAGGTTTTCATCAGCAACGGCACAAACAAATTTTGTGCCGCCCGCTTCAATTGCGCCTAGTAACATGTTATCCAGCTCCTTTAGGATGTAATTATTGTAAGCGTTTCAATTATATCACAAAAGACTATACTTTTAAAAAAAGATTTAGAGCTGATAGTACTTAATGACCTTTTTAAGCTGTAATAGGCTATTCCATTTAAAGTCACTCTCACGTATAATAAAGAAAAAAGGTTCTTGATAAAAGGTAGGTGCCCGAATGAAACAGACACAAAGTGAACAAGTTATTCTTGAAAAAACAGAAGATTTTGTTAAATCAAAGCTCGCCGGTGACACCACCGGTCACGATTGGTGGCATATTGAACGCGTTCGCACACTGGCGGTTTCACTGGCCGCGGCTGAAAAGGCCAATCGGTTTATTTGTGAAATGGCCGCGTTATTACATGATGTCATCGATGATAAGTTAGTGGCTGATGAGGCTGTTGCGACAGGTGAAGTAGTCGCTTGGTTAGTGGAGCAACAGGTGAATGCCAGTGATAGCGCAGAGATACTAGCGATCATTCAGGATATGTCATTTAAAGGTGGCGCTAATGAAGGTAAGGTCTTATCCCTCGAAGGTCAGGTCGTACAAGATGCTGATCGGTTAGATGCAATCGGTGCGATTGGCATTGCGCGCACAATGATATATACAGGTGCTAAGGGGCGGCCAATGCATCTGCCTGAGAAGCAACCACGTGAACGCCTTACCCTCGAACAATACCGTAACGGTGAGGATACAGCGATTATGCATTTTTATGAAAAATTACTAAGTTTAAAATCATTGATGAATACGCCGTCTGCGCAAATGAAAGCTGCACAACGTCATGCGTTTTTGGAAGAATACTTAACACAGTTTTTCGCTGAATGGCAGGGCGAACGTTAATAAAGGAGAAAAGAATGAAAAATTTAACTGTTACAAAGTTTTTTTTAACATTAGTGATGTTGGCAGCGCTTATTTTTCAGCGTCAAATAGGCTATACGCGTAGTCTTATTTTAGCGGGGATTGTCATCGCTTATTTTATTATAGAGGGCATTTTGCGCACGCGCAAAGGCAATCAATCAACGAAGAAATAGATGAGGTGATGTGGGGATGTTTACGTATGAAATCATTCAAAAATTCAATGACTTAGAAATGGTACTCTATGAATACATTCAAAAAAAAACCACGGTCTGTTCTTGAAATGACAGTGCGTGAATTAGGAGATGCGGTTCATGTCTCGAGTTCAACGGTGATGCGGTTTTGTAAAAAATGTGGCTGTGAAGGCTATACTGAATTTCGTTACCGTTATAAAATGGCACTTGAGCAAAAATTAGAACAACAAGAGCCAGAAAATGCGATAACAGCGATGATTAATTATTTTAGTTATATTAATAATCCAGTATTTGAAGCTAAAATCACACGTATTGTGAAATCACTTCAAACTGCGCAACAAATTGTGTTTGTGGGGATTGGCACATCGGGTGCAATTGCGAAATACGGTGCCCGTTATTTTTCAATGAACGGCCGTTACAGTTCGTACTTAGAAGATCCTTATTATCCTGTGCTGGAAGAATTAAATCAAGGGACATTGGTGATTGCGTTATCCATCAGTGGTGAAACAAAAGAAACAGTGGTATTAATCGATCGGCTTAAACAAAATGGGGCGCGGATTATTAGTATTACCAATCGTGAAAATGCGACGATTGGGCGGATGTCAGTTGAAACGATTGCTTATAACATGACGAACGACCGGTTGGAAGGCAGTTACAACATGGCAAGTCAGGTGCCGGTTGTGTTTATCATTGAAGAAATCGCTCGTCGATTACATCATAAATGATACAACTTGTTTCAGCGATGGCACATGTATCTTTAAAGAAAAATTTGTGTTTTAAACAATGAAAACGCTTCTTTCGGAGCGTTTTTTTGCTATGCTTAACACATAAGCTTATTGATGAAGGAGGAACATGATGACAAACTTACCGAAGGATTTCTTATGGGGTGGTGCTGTTGCGGCCCATCAAGTTGAGGGTGCTTGGAATGTAGCTGGCAAAGGCGAAAGCATTGCTGACGTTTTAACAGGTGGTGCGCACGGCGTAGACAGAATCATTACCACCGCGATTGAAGAAAAATATATGTATCCCAATCATGAAGCAGTGGATTTTTATCATAACTATAAAGCAGATATTGCTTTATTTGCGGAGCTGGGCTTTAAATGTTTTCGGACATCGATTGCATGGTCACGTATTTTTCCGTTAGGTGATGAAGCTGAACCGAACGAAGTAGGCTTGCAGTTTTACGATGATTTATTTGACGAGTTATTAAAATACAACATTGAGCCGGTCATTACATTGTCTCATTTTGAGATGCCAAATCATTTGGTGAAAACCTATGGTGGCTGGAAAAATCGCAGGGTAATTGATTTCTTCGTGCATTATGCAGATGTTGTATTGCAACGTTATCAGCATAAGGTCAAATATTGGATGACCTTTAACGAAATTAACAATCAAAAAAGTTATGATGTGCCATTGTTCGGCTATACGAACTCGGGTGTTGTGTTCAACAACGAGCCGAATCCAGAAGAAACAATGTATCAAGTGGTGCATCATCAATTAGTAGCGAGTGCGAAGGTTGTTGCATTAGGTCATGCCATCAAGGCTGATCTGAAAATCGGCTGTATGATGGCGATTGTGCCGCTCTATCCTTATTCATGTCATCCTGATGATATCATGTTAGCGGTTGAAGCGATGCATGACCGTTACTTATTCAGTGATGTGCATGTACGAGGTTATTATCCGAGTTATGCCTACAAGGAATGGGAACAAAAAGGCTTTAACATCGATATTACCGCCGATGATTTAGCAGTACTTAAGGCTGGAACGGTTGATTACATCGGTCTGAGTTATTACATGTCTAAAACGGTGCGTGCACATTTCGAGGACGAGGAGACAACTGCTGATTTTGAAGGGACGGTTCCTAATCCACATGTGCAAGCATCGGACTGGGGCTGGCAAATTGATCCAGTCGGATTACGCTATTCGTTAAATGTGTTGTATGAACGCTATCAAATCCCCTTATTTATTGTCGAAAATGGCTTTGGTGCAGTCGATGAGATCGAGCCAGATGGCAGTGTCAACGACCAATACCGGATTGATTATTTGAAGGCGCATATTGCAGAAATGATCAAAGCGGTGACACTCGATGGTGTTGATTTAATGGGGTACACGCCTTGGGGCTGTATTGATTGTGTCTCGTTTGGAACAGGCGAATATAAAAAACGTTACGGTTTTATTTATGTCGATAAACATGATGATGGCAGTGGTACGATGAAACGCTCGAAGAAAAAAAGTTTTGACTGGTTTAAAGAAGTCGTCGCGAGTAATGGCGCTCATTTATAATCAAAAAACGTGTTCCTTTCCAATTGATGGAAGAGAACACGTTTTTTGAGTTAGAGAAGTTGAACAAGCTGAAGTCATTTTTGTTTCACTTTTGTTCTTCTAGTATTTAAAGCCTAAACTTGGGTGATTTCAAAAATAACGCATCGACGGTAAATAGTCGAGACGTTATTTTCTCCAATCACTGCCGTTTAAACCGGCTTTAAAGTACTTTTGTTCTTCTAGTATTTAAAGCCTAAACTTGGGTGATTTCAAAAATAACGCATCGACGGTAAATAGTCGAGACGTTATTTTCTCCAATCACTGCCGTTTAAACCGGCTTTAAAGTACTTTTGTTCTTCCAGTTCAATCAGCTAAAGGCTGTCTGAATTTCGCCTTTTCGTTTCGGCACAAATACCCGAATACTCAAAGCCGCCAATTTAGTTGCTTTTGACGAGCTGATTTCACTTTTGTTACTTAATTTCCATTTCTTCTAATTTCCATAATACCTTATCGCCTTTTTTAAGGGTTGTTTTGTTAGCACCAGTTGTTACTTCTTTGTCATTGATTGTGAATAACCAGTACATTTGTTTATCGGTATTTTGGACGACGTCGTTCAGGCTCGTTACGAAACCATCTTTTTCAACAACGGTGAAGTTGTCTTTCATAATGTCTAATAACGATGTTTCGGTTGCAAACGACACGTCTTTTTTGGCGATTTGTTTGCCTTCTTGTTGTAAGGTAATTGTCGCTGTTTCTGTGGTGTTTGTCGCTTTTTTATCGGTTTCTTTGTTGGACGAACATGCGCTTAGTACAAACAGTAAGCAAAGAGAAACTAAAATAAGAAACGGTGTTTTGAATGATTTTTTCATGGTGATACCCCCTTTTTGTTTGAATACATCCACAGTGTAGGGGAAAATGTTTTTAAAAGCAACTAGCAAATTGACAAATGCTAAAAAAAGGGCTATGATAAAGCTATCTTTTTAAGCGATCTGTACAATGGTGTACAGTAACACGTATGGCAATGAAGCCCAAATTTCCCGATGGTTGACATCGATAGTTTGGTGCTTCATTTTTTTTTGATAAGGCATTATATGTCTAAAATACGACGTTTTCAACGAAAGGAGCGTTTCTTATTAAACTGGTGTTCGAAAGCTATCACCCCATCGTCAATCTACTCTACTTTATTTGTGTGATGATTGTGACGATGGTGTACTTACATCCCATTTTACTTATCAGTGAAGCACTCATTTTGTTCGTTATCTGTTTTTTTTTATCTTTCCTACAAGCAAATCGGCCGTTTTTTAAAGCTAAGTGTTTGGATGGGGATAGCGATTATTATGCTGAATGTGCTCTTTAATCAGAATGGTTCAATCGTCTTATGGACTATCTTCAGTCGTTCTTTTACATTAGAAGCGTTAGTAGCAGGAGGTTTGTATTTTTTATCGTATCTTTGCTTACTCTTACTTTTCATCCTTCTCAATCAGATGCTCGGTTCGGCGAAGTTATTGTTGCTTGGTGCCAAGCGGCTGCCACAGTTTACACTGTTACTGCTGATTAGTTTGCGTTTTTTGAAATTATTTACAAGTCGGATGAAACAGATACAGGCAGTCCAAACTGTACAAGGTGTCTCGGTAGCAACCGGTTCGTTAAAAGCGCGTTTGCACAATGGTGGCTTACTCGTCAAGGCATTACTCGTCAGCAGTTTAGAAGAAGCACTCGTCAGTGCTGATAGTATGTCAGCCCGAGGGTATGGCTTAAAAAAAAGGACGCATTACCAGCACTATCTTATAAGTAGACGTGATGTTGTTCTTGCCAGTTTAATGTTAGTCGTAACAATTGGACTCTGCTATTTTCAAGAGCAGGGGCAGTTCACGCTTTATCCGTTAACATCGCCTTTAGCAGTTAGTTGGCTGGGTGTGTTGCTCTTTAGTGTGAGCGGTCTGCTTGTCGCTTTACCAATAATAATTGAAGGGATGGATCGTCTATGGTGGTTCTTTCACAAATAACACAGCTACAGTTTCGCTACTTGCAATCGGTGCAACTAAATTTAACGGATATCGATGTGACGGTGAATGAAGGGGATTTTATTGTGGTTGCAGGTCCGTCGGGTAGTGGTAAATCGACCTTGCTCCGCCACTTCAAAAAAGAATTACTTCCAGTCGGCGCACGCAAAGGCAGTGTAACATTCGACGGTCAAGCGTTGCAATCGTTAGACAGTGAAGAAGCCGTATCACAAATTGGGTTTGTTATGCAAGACCCAGATCAACAACTGGTGTGTGATACAGTGATTGAAGAGTTGGCTTTTGCGCTCGAGAATGTGGGGTGTAAGCCTGCTGAGATGCGTCGTAAAATTGCTGAAATTGTTAGTTTTCTAGGATTAGAACAGCTCTTACATACAGCGGTCGAACAGTTATCTGGTGGTCAGAAACAGTTGGTGAACTTGGCTGCGGTCTTGCTGCTACAACCGCGTTTACTTGTCTTAGATGAACCAACGGCTCAACTCGATCCGATTGCGACCCGTGAATTTTTTGATATATTAAAGCGGGCGCATGAGGAGTTAAACATGACCATAATTATGAGTGAACATCAGTTAGAGGGTGTGTCTGAATTGGCAAATCGTCTGCTGTTTATGGCGGGTGGACGGTTGATTGCGGACAATCTTCCCACGGTGGTCTTTCAGCAGTTATTTTCAATGCCGGCCTATCGCTCTTTTATCCCATCACTCACGCGCCTCTTTCTCGAAACAAAGACGACCGCCAATTTGCCATTAACGTTGGCAGGAGCTCGTCGCCAATTGCCACAAACATTAGCAAAGCATAGGATGCTTGAGGCAACATCAGCACCAGCAAAAGATAGTGTGTTGGCAGTGAAGCACGGCTATTTCACGTACGAACCTAAGGGTGAGTGGGTATTACAGCATCTCAATGTCACCTTACATGCACACGAGTGTCTAGCCCTACTAGGAGGGAACGGCTCAGGAAAGTCGACCTTATTGCGGGTGATCGCAGGGATGGCTACGTTACGTCGTGGTCAAGTGTGCTTTCACGGCAAGGTACGTCAGCAACGAACGGTTACTCAAGTGGGCTATTTGGCACAAAATCCGGGTCAACATTTCCTCTATGACACTGTTAGCGAGGAGTTAACGGAAGCTTGCAAACGAATCGGTCTATCTGAGATTGATAAGCGAGTGGACCAGACGCTCGCACGTTTTGAAATCGAGTCGATAGCCCAGACGAATCCGCATGATTGTAGTGGTGGAGAACAGCAGCTCGTTGCCTTAGCTCTGCTCTTGTTGGCGAATCCTCAAGTGCTACTGCTCGATGAACCGACTAAGGGCATTGATCCACAACGCAAGGCGATTCTCGTCAAGCAATTGCGGGCCTTGAAAGCGAGTGGTGTTAGTTTAATGATTGCGACCCATGATGTTAATTTTGTGGCGGAGGTTGCGGATCGCTGTGTGCTTTTATTTGATGGAAAAATTAGTGCAAGTGATGAACCCAAGCAGTTTTTAAGCAATAATCTTTTTTATACGACAGCAATTAACCGGTTGGTACGACAGCAATTACCAACAGCAATACGATGGGAGGAGGTGGCCGCAGTATGGTAGCCTATTTTAACCGGCGGTCAGTGCAAGTAACGCTTGTCTTTCTCGTCTTAATTGCCGTGTTTAGCTATACGGTTTTCGTCACTGAAAAAAACTATGTTCTCCTCAGTTTCATTATTTTAACACTCGTGTTGCTATTGTTTATTTCTCGCTTCGAGAGCCGCCGTGTCAGTTCGAAAGAAATGGTTTTTTTAGCGGTGCTAATTGCCGTTGCAAGTGCCAGTCGTTTACCTTTTGTCGTTATCCCTAATGTGCAACCTGTCACGTTTTTTGTCATTATTTGTGGGATTGCTTTTGGGGCGGAATCGGGCTTTTTAGTCGGTGCAAGTGTCGCCCTTGTCTCCAATCTTGTACTTGGTCAAGGGACGTGGACACCGTGGCAAATGTTAGCTTGGGGATTGATTGGTTTTACAGCTGGTTTGTTACGAAAAACACCGTTGTTACAAAAACGACCGTTGCTTATTGGCTTTGGTTTTGTCGTCGCCTTTTTATACGGTTGGCTGTTGAATTTACATTACACACTCATCTATGTCCGACCGTTAACCTGGGAGGCACTCTGGACGGCAAATTTAGCAAGTGCGAGCTTTGATTTAATGCACGCTCTAGGAAATGGCTTCTTTTTGGCTGTATTTACGACCGCCTTTCTCAAAATAATCCGTCGTTTTCAACTGAAATATGGTCTCGTGTTACCACGTGATGACGGGAGGAGTGAACCATGAAAAAAGTAATGTTTATCGGTCCAATCGGCTGTGGCAAGACGACTTTGACACAGCGTTTACAAGGCCTCGCTTTAAACTATGATAAAACACAGGCTGTCGCCTTCTACCCCGATATGATTGATACACCGGGTGAGTACATGCTCCACCGTCAGTATTATAGCGCCTTATCCGTAACAGCTGCTGAGGCAGATGTCGTCGCCTTAATGCAAAGCGTCAGCGATGAGGAACAACTTTTTGCACCCGGATTTGGTGGTATTTTCAATAAACCAATCATTGGTATCGTTTCAAAAAGCGATGAGGCCACTTCGAGCGCACAAATTGAACAGCTTCAACAACGCCTACGCGAGGCAGGTGCCCAACAGCTCTTTTGTCTGTCAGCGGTGGATGAAACCGGAATTGCACAATTACTCAGTTACTTGAAGGAGGAAGAAGATGAAACTTTACACTAAAACAGGAGATGCCGGCAACACAAAGTTAGTTGGCGGTCGCACGGTTAGCAAAGCATCAGAACGGGTTGCGTCATATGGTACAATTGATGAACTTAATTCGTGGTTGGGTTATCTCCTCATCCAAGTCAATCCCTTACACAGCGACATTCGTTATGATATTGAAATGATTCAGCAAGTGTTGTTTGATTGCGGCACGGACTTAGCGACGCCGGATGGTCACCGCGACTATCGCGTAGTGGAACCTCAGGTGACATGGCTCGAAGGTCGAATCGATGTCTATGCGACAGAACCGCCATTAATCGAACAGTTCATCATTCCGGGGGGGACGTTGGATGCGTCATTATTGCACATTGCAAGGACGACGACCCGCCGTGCCGAGCGTCACATTGTCGGTTTGATGGCAACAGATACAATTAATACGGCTGTTTTACGGTTCATCAACCGTCTATCAGATTATTTTTATGCGGTCGCGCGAGCTGTCAATGCACGCCAGGGTACAGCTGATGTCTTTTATCAAAACAGCGATAAGGTGTTTCATAATTTTTAATAGTTGAAATATCAGACTGCGCATGATAGACTTGCTGTAGTTAGAAAGAACTAACTGCGGTAAGGTAAACGAAGTAAGTTGACGATGTCAAATGGAAGTTGGTGTAAATCCAACGCGGTCCCGCCACTGTAAGAAGTATGCGTACTTTAAGCCAGGTCTTTTTGCATCGTCACTGTTACGGACTGTTTCGAGGTAAAACAGGATGTTTTTTCGTCAAGTGAAAAAGCCCATTGTTTTTTGCAGCGTAACAGGTGTACCAGGTTATCTCTACCGGGCACAACGGTGTGCATGCAAGATAAAAAGCAATGGGCACGTCACCTTCGCTGCAGTGGGTGGTTCAAAACGAGGCAGTTTTGAAGCGTTGCCCTTTTTTGTTGTGTAACCCTAATTAAATACGTATCATACGATGATGTATGTCTAATAAGCAGAGAAGCTTTGAAGGCCGTCTTTTGACGGTTCTTTGAAGCTTCTTTTTTTTACATCGTCAGCAGTAGTTATCGAAGGAGGAAATGAAATGAAAAAATTACAGATGCAAACAACCATTTATACAGGGGAAGGGGCATTAGAAGCGTTAGCAACATATACGAACAAAAAGATTTTTATCGTCACAGACCCATTCATGGTGTCATCGGGTTTGTTAGAACAGGTGATGGTACACTTTGATTCATCAAATACAACGGCAGTTTTAGTGAGATTACCCCTGATCCACCGATTGAAACAGTCGTTGCTGGGATTGAAGCAATGCAAGCGTTCGAAGGAGAGTTAATGGTTGCACTCGGTGGTGGTTCGGCGATTGATGCGGCTAAAGCAATGAAATACTTTGCGACAGTGGTGAATAAAATGACCGCACTGCCTTTAATTGTGCTACCGACGACGAGTGGTACCGGTTCAGAAGTAACAAATTTTTCGATTATTACGAGTGCCGCTAAAGGTGTTAAATATCCATTAGTGACCGATGACATCCTACCTGATGTGGCGATTTTGGACGCAGCCTTAGTGAAATCCGTGCCCCCGCATATTACAGCAGATACGGGAATGGACGTCTTGACGCATGCCCTAGAGGCTTATGTCTCCACCAATGCCAATGAGATGGCTGATGCCTTAGCCGAAAAAGTCGTACAACTCGTGTTCGCTCATTTGCCACAAGCGTATCAAAATGGAGCGGACTTACAGGCACGTGAACAAATGCATGTCGCTTCTTCAATGGCAGGGATGGCGTTTAATATGACGTCGCTCGGTTTGAACCATGGGATTGCACATGCAGCCGGGGCGAAGTTACATATTGCTCACGGCCGTTTAAATACGGTGCTATTGCCGGCAATTATTGCCTACAACAGTGAACTTACGGAGGAACAAACAATCCCAACGAATCGGGCGGCTGTTCGTTATGCTCATTTGGCAAAGTTACTCGGTTTATCAGCTAGCAATACTCGCGTGGGCGTGAAAAGTTTAATCCGTGAAGTGAAAAGACTCACACAGGTGTTGGCAATGCCAATGACGTTGAAGGGGTGTGGGATTACCGATGAACAGATAGAGGCAGTTATCGCTGAAATTGCGTCTGATGCGCTCGTGGATCGCTGTACAGCAACTAATCCCCGCTGTCCTTCTGAAACCGAAGTTGTGTCGATAATTCGTCAAATTAGCTAAAAAATCAAATTGAGTAGCGTTAACTGTCTTGCGATGCTTGACATCTGATGTAAGCGTTACTATAATGGTGTTATTGAGGTACAAAGACGTACCGTATAAACGAGCAATGATGCTCCTAATAAACAGCTGGCGCTTGCGTCATGGTGTTTTTTAGGAGCTTTTTAATTGCCAATAAGAGGTGAGCGCAAGTGGAGGAAACACAACGGATGATTCAAGAATATGTGCCGGGGAAACAAGTAACACTTGCACATATTATCGCGAGTCCTAATCGCACGATTTATACAAAACTAGGTTTAGTGGAAGCTAATTATGGGGCGATTGGTATTTTAACAATCACACCGAGTGAGGCAGCTATTATTGCTGTTGATATTGCAACAAAGGCGAGCGCTGTTGAAATCGGTTTTATCGATCGTTTTAGTGGGTCAGTAGTGGTTACTGGTGACGTTTCGTCGGTTGAGGCTGCAATTACAGCCGTGTTGGCCGGATTAGAAACCATCCTTGGTTTTTCAGGTACACCAATCACACGCACTTAATGACTAATAAATTGATAGAAATGGACGTGACGTAATGAATGGACGCATTGTAGTAGTCGATGATGAACCTATTACAAGACTAGATATTCGGGAAGTATTGGAAGAGGCAGGCTACGATGTCGTAGCAGAAGCCGCCGACGGGTTTGAAGCAATAGAGGCCTGCAAAAAACATACGCCCGATTTAATCATTATGGATATTGAAATGCCAATCTTAGATGGACTGAAGGCCGGTCGAAAAATCATCACGGACAAGCTTGCAAAAGGGATCGTCTATTTATCGGCCTTCAGTGATGAAGAGTATACGAACCGGGCAAAAAAAGCGGGAGCAATCGGTTATTTAGTAAAACCGTTGCACGAAAAATCATTGGTACCGACCGTTGAAATGGCGATTGCCAAAGGCAGGGAAACAAGCGAATTAACCAAACAAATTGTAAAGTTAGGTCTGCAACTTGATGAGCGTAAAATCATCGAAAAAGCAAAGGGGTGTTTGATGGCACGCGAACAAATGACAGAGGATGACGCCTATAAAACAATTCGTGAATTGAGCATGAACAAACGTTGCCGTATGAGTGAGATTGCCGAACTGATCGTGATGAGCGATGAATAAAGCGGAAATGAAACGGTTGGTAGAAACTCAAACGGAATTAACGGCAGCCGATGTTGATGAGTTGCTCCGGGTTGCGACTGAAATCGAACAATCCTTACGTTATCGCGCCTTTGATGTCTTTATCGATGTCTTAAATAGCGTAACGAATGAAGCGGTTGTCGTATTCCATCAGCCACCGCGCGAGGGAGCCTCGCTCTATACAAGTACCGTCGTCGGCTTAGAGGCAAAGCAAAAAGATGAGCCGGGTGTGTATCGCACACTGCGGACGAGCTTAAACTCAGTCAATCTTTATGCCAATAGTCAAGAGCAACGTCTCATTGTACAGCGGGTGTATCCGATTCGCAATCGTTTTCGGACGATTGGTGTCATGATCGTTGAAGAGGACTCACATGAGGCATATGAAAAGGAACACACCATTTTAGCGCCGGTATTTAATGATGATGAAGAGACGTTTGTGGCCGATGAGTTGACGGATGAACTGTTGATTTTTAACAGTGAAGGTATGTTAGCACGAGCCAATAAGGCAGCAGTCTCGCTTTATCAAAAAATTGGTTATATCGGATCGATTCAAGGAATTCACTACGATAATCTAGCGCTCGACGGTACAACCTATGACTTTTTACTCTATCAACGGGAGCGGAAGACGCAAGGGGATCGGCGAGAGGTATCGATTGTTTATGGCAATTACCACCTCTCAATTAAGAAAATTTGGTCGCTACATGACGGACAACTCTATATGATTATTCGTGACGTAACTGATTTGCGCCAAAAAGAAGCGGAAATCATCTCAAAGTCCGTCGCGATTCGTGAAATCCATCACCGTGTCAAAAATAATTTGCAGGCAGTTATGTCACTTCTACGGATACAGGGGCGACGAGTTGACAGTGAGGAAGCAAAAATCGCATTGCAAGAAAGCATTAATCGGATGGTTGTGATTGCCCAAACGCATGAACTGCTATCGGTGCAAGTCGAGGATTCGCTGGATTTCACTGACATTTTAATGTCACTCGTACAAAATATGGAACGGTTGTTTGCCCCACTGAAACCGTTAAAGGTGAAGGTTAAAATGAACCAATCTATTTATTTAAACGGGCAACAAACGGTAAGCATTGCGCTCGTAATGAATGAGTTGCTCCAAAATGTGTATGATCATGCTTATGCTGATGGAGTCGCTGGTGAAGTTGTAATCGAGGTCAGTGAACAAAAACAGATTATCGCCATTAGTGTCGCGGATCAAGGCAAAGGATATGATGTGAAAACGGCTGGACAGTCGAGTCTTGGCTTGATGATAATTAAAAGTTATGTGACCGAGAAACTCGACGGTCAATTGACAATTGAATCGAAAAAGACGGGGACAACAACCCGAATCCTTTTCAAAAACACCTTAAACAGTGACGTTTAAGAATTCATGCAAAGATGCTTGAAGAAACGAACCAAACCTACACGTTTGGGCTTTCTTTAAGCATCTTTTTTTTGGAGGAGTGAGACTATGTCAGAAACAATGTTAACAGTCGGAATCGATTTAGGTACGTCGACAACACAACTCGTGCTATCGGAATTAACGATTGAAAACTTAGCATCAGCTTTCAGCGTACCACGGATTACAATTTCGAAAAAACGCATCATTTTTCGCAGTGATATTTTATTTACCCCGTTGCTATCAGAAGATGTGATTGATGCAGGGGCAATTAAGCGCTTTGTTTCGCAACAGTATGCCAAGGCAGGGATTGATAAAGCTGCGATTCAGATGGGGGCCGTTATTATTACGGGTGAAACCGCACGTAAAGACAATGCAGCGCTTGTACTCGAAGCCTTAAGTGGTTTTTCGGGTGACTTCGTTGTCGCTACGGCTGGTCCCGATCTTGAAAGTATTATTGCTGGCAAAGGGTCTGGGGCGGCTAGTTATTCAGCAGAGCAACTGACGCGGGTTGTTAACCTTGATATTGGAGGTGGGACGACAAACTTAGCTGTCTTTTATGATGGTGAGGTTGAAGACACCGCCTGCTTTGACATCGGTGGTCGGCTCGTGAAAATCGATCCTATCAGCCATGAAATCACTTTTATTACAGCGAAAATCAAGCGCATTATCGCCGCGAATGATTGGGCAATAACGGAAGGGATGGTCGCGACGGTTGCGAATCTCGAACCACTTGCGCGTGTCATGGCGCGCATTTTAGCCAATAGCATTGGCTTAGGTGAACGAAGTCCGTATTACGAACAGTCGATGACGCATAAGGGGTTAGCCTTATCCGAACAAATTGCCGCTGTCTCATTTTCAGGTGGAGTGGCGGATTGCATTTCAACGACACTAACTTCGGACCCGTTTAAATACGGTGATATGGGGTTGCTCTTAGGGTGGGCGATTGCAACTGACGACGCCTTTGCGGACTTACCGGTTGTTCAAGCGCTTGAAACGATTCGGGCAACTGTCGTTGGGGCAGGCTCCCATACGGCTGAAATTAGCGGCAGTACCATTACCTACACCACGGATGTTTTGCCACTGCGTAACTTACCAGTATTGAAACTCAACGGAGCTGATACAGCCCTACCAGCGGCAGCTTTAGCGACTCAAATAACCGATAAACTCAAGTGGTTTGGTACGGATGACGAGACGCAGGTTGTCGCCTTGGGGTTTGTTGGTGAAAGGAGTCCGAGTTTCAAGCGAATCACCAAATTAGCCGAGTCAATCGTTGTAGGGGTTGCACCCTTGCTACAACGACAGTTGCCATTAATTGTCATCGTCGAGCAAGATATGGCGAAGGCATTAGGTCAATCGTTGTATGCTCATTTGCCACGTGGTTATCCATTCGTATGTCTCGATAGCGTTCGGGTCGAAAATGGTGATTACATCGACATTGGTCTGCCAGTGGCTGCAGGGAAAGTACTACCTGTCATCGTCAAAACATTGGTTTTTAATTAAGTTCTATAAGGAGGAAACAAGATGATTTTGAAAACAAGTTTATTTGGAAAAGTGTATGCCTTTCAAACTGTAATGGAAGTAATGGCTAAAGCGAATGAAGAAAAATCAGGTGACCGTCTCGCAGGCGTAGCAGCAAATTCCGCTGAAGAACGGGTGGCTGCTAAAGTAGTTTTAGCCCAGTTACAATTAAAAGATCTTTTTAACAACCCTGCAGTACCATATGAAAAAGATGAGGTTACTCGGATTATTATTGATCAAGTCAACCTACGTATTTATGAAAGCATTAAAAATTGGACAGTCGAAGAACTGCGCGAATGGTTACTCGATAACAATACGACTGATTTTAATATAAAACATATCTCTCGAGGTCTTACGTCTGAAATGATTGCGGCCGTTACGAAGCTAATGTCAAACCTTGATTTAGTTGTAGCCGCTAAAAAAATCCATATCGAAAAAACTGCCAACACAACGATTGGACGTGCAGGAACTTTTTCGGCGCGATTACAACCGAATCATCCAACAGATGACCCTGATGGCATCATGGCCTCATTAATGGAAGGGCTATCGTATGGGATTGGTGATGCGGTGATTGGGCTCAACCCGGTTGATGATTCAACTGAAAGTGTGAAACGTATCTTGCATCGATTTGAAGATTTCCGCTCAGAGTGGGATATTCCAACACAAACCTGTGTCTTAGCCCATGTTAAAACTCAGATGGAAGCGATGCGCCAAGGCGCACCAACTGGGCTTGTTTTTCAATCGATTGCTGGTTCTGAAAAAGGAAATACTGCCTTTGGCTTTGACGGTTCAACCATTAGTGAGGCGAAGCAATTAGCCTTAGATACTGGGGCGGCAGCAGGACCAAACGTGATGTACTTTGAGACTGGTCAAGGATCAGAGTTATCATCTGATGCACACAACGGCTGCGACCAAGTAACAATGGAAGCGCGGTGTTATGGTTTCGCGAAGAAATACGATCCGTTTTTAGTCAATACAGTGGTTGGTTTTATCGGACCCGAATATTTATACGATTCAAAACAAGTTATCCGTGCCGGATTAGAGGATCACTTCATGGGTAAATTAACCGGTATTTCAATGGGAGTCGATGTGTGTTACACGAATCACATGAAGGCAGATCAAAACGATATCGAAAACTTATCAGTGTTGTTAACAGCAGCTGGCTGTACGTACATCATGGGAATTCCTCATGGTGACGATGTCATGTTGAACTATCAAACAACCGGTTACCATGAAACAGCAACCTTACGAGATACCTTCAACCTGAAGCCGATTAGTGAATTCGATCAATGGATGGAAAAGATGGGCTTGAGCGAAAACGGTAAATTAACAAGCCGTGCGGGCGACGCTTCAATTTTTCTTAAATAAGAAAGGGTGACTATTGTGAACGAAAAAGACTTGAAACAGATGATTGAAGAGATATTGACCGAAATGACTGATGATAAAAAAACACCAGTTACTGCTATAGCGAGCGATGAGAGTGCAACAGCAACGACATATCAACCTACAGTTGCGGACGTTGGAGAAGGGATGATTCCTGATATTACGGATGTCATCATCAAAGAACAATTTTTCGTACCGAATGCTCATGACGAGGCGGGTTACATGAAGATGAAACAGTTTACACCTGCTCGTCTTGGTTTATGGCGTGCCGGCACTCGTTATAAAACGCAATCAATTTTACGCTTCCGTGCCGATCATGCGGCGGCGCAAGATGCCGTTTTCTCGTATGTCGATGAAGAACTCGTAAAAGAAATGCAATTTATCTCAACGGAAACAGTTTGTCGTGATAAAGATGAATATGTCACTCGACCTGACCTCGGTCGTGTTTTTTCAGATGAAATGTGCCAAAAAATCGTGGCGAATACAACAAAAAGTGCCAAAATACAAATTGTCGTCGGTGATGGTCTGAGTTCAGCAGCGATTGGTGCCAATATTCGTGATATTATACCCTCAATCAAGCAAGGGTTAAAAATGTATAACCTTGATTTTGCAAAGGTTGTGTTTGTGAAACATTGTCGTGTACCGGCAATGGATAAAATCGGTGAATTAACCGATGCAGATGTTGTTTGTTTACTTGTTGGTGAGCGTCCAGGTCTAGTAACAGCTGAATCGATGAGTGCGTATATTGCATACCGTCCAACAGTCGGTATGCCTGAAGCACGTCGTACCGTGATTTCAAATATTCATAAAGGTGGAACACCACCAGTTGAAGCCGGAGCATTTGTCGCTGAACTTATTAAGGAAATGCTCGATAAGAAAAAATCTGGAATTGATTTAAAAGAAGCCTAAAGAGCGGAGGGATTTTGAATGAAAGCAGATCGATTAAAAACGACAGTACTGAGCGCTAAAATTATTTCGAATGTCGATGAGGCGATGGCTAAAGAATTAAACCTTAATTCATCACAACGTAGTCTTGGTATTATTACAGCCGACTGTGATGATGTCACTTATATCGCGTTAGATGAAGCGACCAAAGCTGTTCCGGTTGACGTCGTTTACGCAAAAAGTTTTTACGGTGGCGCGGGCAATGCTCAAACGAAATTAGCAGGAGAAGTGATTGGAATCATTGCGGGGCCGAGTCCAGCTGAGGTCACAAGTGGATTGGATGTTGCGTTAGCAACGATTGAAAATGGCCCCTCATTCATCTCTGCCAACGCTGACGATTCCGTGCCCTATTTAGCTTATTGTATTGCCCGAACAGGCTCGCATTTAGCAAAAGAGGCAAATATTACTGAAGGAGAAGCGGTGGCCTATTTAATCGCACCGCCAATGGAAGCCATCTATGCGCTCGATTTTGCCTTAAAGGCAGCCGATGTCAGTTTAGCTGCTTTTTATGGCCCACCATCAGAAACAAACTTCGGTGGCGCCTTGTTAACAGGAACTCAATCAGCGTGTAAGGCAGCTTGTGATGCATTTGAACGTGCAGTTATCGACGTGGCAGCCAATCCGCTTAACTATTAGAAGGTGGCGATAATGATGGAAAATAGAGCGTTAGGCCTTATCGAAGTGCGTGGCTATCTTGGGGCAGTAGCGGCAGCCGATGCAACTGTTAAGGCGGCAGAAGTCGAATTGATTCAGGCTGAAGTCATTAGTGGTGGCTTAACAACGATTCAAGTGATGGGCGATGTCGGTGCGGTAACCGCTGGGATTGAGAGTGGTCGCATGGCAGCTGAAGCACTCGGTTGCCTTGTAGCAAGTCATGTCATAGCCCGCCTCGATGCAGAGACACAACAGTTAATTGTAAAAAAACAACCAGACGTTGCAAAAAAACAACCAGACGTTGTAGCGACTACTCCTAAGCGCGTCTTTGCTTACGACCAATTAAAACAGTTAAAGGTTGAACAATTACGCAAAATGGCCTTAAAAAACCAAGTGAAACGCATTAAAAAAGGCGATATTAAATTCGCCAACAAGCAAACTTTAATCGATGCGTTACTCGCTCATAATGAAAGTGGTGAAGATAAATGATATTAGATAAAGACTTGGCATCAATTCAAGAAGTACGCAATTTGTTAGCTGCCGCTAAAGCAGCCCAACAACAAATAGCTAGCTATCCGCAAGAAAAAATCAACGATCTTTGTCGGGCAATTGCCAACGCCTGTTATGATCAACGTGAACCATTAGCGAAGATGGCACACGAAGAAACTGGCTTTGGTCTTTGGCAAGATAAGGTGATTAAAAATGCCTTCGGTTCAAAAGTGGTCTTTGAACAAATCAAAGATATGAAAACAATTGGTGTTTTAAGTGACGATACAACTACTGGCATAATGGAAGTAGCTGTTCCGATGGGTGTGGTTGCTGGTTTGATTCCCTCAACCAATCCAACGTCAACTGTGATGTACAAAGCACTTATTTCAATCAAGGCGGGTAACGGTATTGTCTTTTCGCCACATCCAAATGCATTAAACAGTATTTTGGCAACAATTGCCGTTATTAACGAAGCAATTGAAAGCGTGGGCGGACCCGTAGGTTTAGTCGGCTGTATGAGTAAGGCGACAATGCAAGGCACGAGCGAATTAATGAAGCATAATGATACGGCGATTATATTAGCAACAGGTGGTTCGGCAATGGTCAAAGCAGCCTATTCATCAGGTACGCCAGCAATTGGTGTCGGACCTGGTAACGGACCGGCCTTTATTGAACGCTCGGCTAACATTAAACAGGCAGTCAAACACATCCTTGATTCAAAAACGTTTGATAACGGAACAATCTGTGCATCTGAACAATCTATCGTTGTCGAAGAAGTAAGTAAGGCAGCTGTTGTGGCTGAACTTGAACAGCAAGGGGGCTACTTTTTATCAGTGGCCGAAGCGAAGCAGCTGGAACAATTCATCATGCGGGCAAATGGTACGATGAATCCACAAATCGTCGGGAAGTCAGTGCAGCGAATTGCCGATTTAGCAGGTTTAAACGTTCCACAAACAGCCCGCGTGCTCATTGCTGAAGAAACACGGGTAGGACCAAAAGCACCTTACTCGCGTGAGAAACTCGCACCGATTTTAGCCTTCTATACAACGGCAACAGCTGAAGCAGCCTGTGCGCTTTGTATCGATATTTTAAACCAAGAAGGTGCCGGTCATACGATGGTGATTCACTCTGAGGATAAACAAATCATTCGCGAGTTTGCCTTGCATAAACCGGTGTCACGCTTATTAGTCAACACACCTGGTGCCTTAGGTGGCATTGGCGCGACAACGAACCTTATGCCGGCCTTAACGTTAGGCTGTGGTGCAGTTGGTGGCAGTTCAACATCAGATAATATTAGCCCTACAAACCTGTTCAACATTCGCCGTATCGCCTATGGTGTCCGTGAACTTGAAGAATTACGCGGCGAAACACCTGCAACAACAAATGATGCGCAGGAAGAACTAATTAATAGCTTGATTGAGAAAGTCTTAGAACGATTACATTAATAAGGAGCGTCTCGTACGTCACCTTATTATACTAATAAATACACAACTAATAGGAGGAATTATATTATGAATAACGCATTAGGAATGGTCGAAACAAAAGGTTTAGTTGGAGCAATTGAAGCAGCAGACGCAATGGTGAAAGCAGCTAACGTGCAATTAATCGGTAAAGAACAAGTTGGTGGCGGTTTAGTAACAGTAATGGTACGTGGAGATGTTGGTGCTGTTAAAGCGGCAACTGATGCTGGTGCAGCAGCCTGTGAACGTGTTGGTGAACTATTATCTGTTCACGTTATTCCACGCCCTCATACAGATGTTGATGCGATTTTACCAAAATCTTTATAAGTAGTGAGAAGTTAACGCGATAGAAAGGGCATGGAGGGTCAGTATATCCAGACCCTTTCTATTTTTTTATTGAATTGGAGGTCTTGAAAATGACAAATATCGAACAACTTGTGGATGAAATCGTCAAACGAATTCAACCAGAGATAACAACTAACACCGTGCTTGTTGAAGGCTCAGGCCGTCATGTGCATCTTGATCGCGCAACAATCGATGCGCTGTTCGGTGAAGGCTATCAATTAACAAAGGCAAAAGATTTATCACAGCCAGGTCAATATGCGTGCAAAGAGCGAATCACGATTGCTAGTGGTAAAAATTCATTTCAAAATGTCGTGATTTTAGGACCAGAACGACAAGCGTCTCAGGTTGAAATTAGTGCGACTGATGCGACGACACTCGGTTTACGTGTGCCAGTACGTGAATCAGGTGACATCGCAGGAACACCGGGCATCGTGCTCATTAATGGCGAACGCAGTGTGATTTTAAAAACTGGTTTAATTGTAGCAAAACGTCATATTCATATGACGGAAGAAGATGCGCGTCGTTTTAAGGTAACAAAGGGTGAAATTGTCCAAGTTAAAATCGATGGCTATCGCCCGCTTATTTTTGATGATGTCGTCATTCGTGTCAGTGATAAATTTGCAACAACGATGCATATCGATTATGACGAAGCCAATGCCTGTGGTTTAAAACCGGGTAGTCGTGGTGAAGTGCTTAAAAAGAGTGGGTTGTAATGAATGGGCCGGTGTTTGAGGCACTCGTTACGCAGGTGACTGACGTGCTAATGAGCCGTCTTGAACAACAGGATAAGCCCGTATTACTCGTGTTGGAGGCAACTTTAAACCCGACGGAGTTAGCTCGCCTAAGCGCGGTGTTTCGTGTGACATCTTGTTGTGCTACGGACGAGGCCGACGTTATATTGTGTGGGCTACTGCCGTTAACTCGGTTAGCTCGACTTGCGAAAATCGTGCCACAAGCAGGCGAAGAAACGTTGTGTGAGCATTTGTTAGCGGGAAAACCACTCATCATGCTAACGAGTCAGACCGTTTTAGCGAGCATACGTAAAACGGCACGCTATGCTCTGTATCAAGAAGTGCAACAGATTAACGTGACACTTGAACGTTACGGTGTCACGTTCGTCACGCGCAATGAATGCTGTGAAGTGATTTTACAACAACGCCTCAAACGAAAGTTGTTTTCAACAGGAGCGCCGAAAGCGGTGTTAACAGCACAACGCGTGCAGGCACTCGTCGCGGAGGGGGCAACAGAAATTAGCTGCTCACAACAGACAATCGTGACGGCATTGGCACACGATTATTTACGGGAAAATAAGATTATGTTGACGTTTACGTAGAAAGGAGTCGCAGATTATGCTAATTGGAAAAGTAACCGGAAGTTTATGGTCTACGCGCAAACACGAACAGTTAAACGGCATGACCTTTTTAATTGTCGCGGTCATCACAGACGAACAAACGAGTGCCAAACGGTCACTCGTCGCCGCTGATATAGTTGGAGCAGGCTTAGATGATTTAGTGCTCGTGACTGAAGGTAGTGCCGCACGCGCAGGGGCAGAAAATGAACAGGTGCCGGTCGATGCAATGATTATTGGTATTATCGACTCTGTCGATCGTGGCGCAGCACATACAAATAACATCACCAATCAGGAGGGAAACAATGAGTATTAATGAAATTATTATGTACATCATGGTGCTATTTATGATCTTAGGTGCGATTGATAAATGCATTGGCAATAAATTTGGTTTAGGTGAAAAGTTCGAAGAAGGTATTATGGCAATGGGCGCCTTGACCTTATCGATGGTCGGGATTATTACAATTGCACCCATACTAGCCAAAATATTAAGTCCAGTCATTGTGCCTGTTTATAGCTTTTTAGGGGCAGATCCAGCGATGTTTGCGACAACATTACTAGCGAATGACATGGGTGGTTTTAACCTCGCTGTTGAAATGGCACAAACACCAGCAGCCGGTCTGTTTGCGGGGACGATTTTAGGTGCAATGATGGGGCCGACACTTGTGTTTACGATTCCAGTAGCACTTGGTATCATCAAAAAAGAAGATAATCAGTATTTAGCAACCGGTGTGTTATGTGGTTTAATTACCATTCCGCTCGGCTGTTTAATTGGAGGACTTGTGGCAGGCTTCCCAATCGGGATGTTGTTACACAACCTTGTGCCAATTGTGTTAGTTGCCCTCATTATAATGGCAGGCCTTTGGTTTAAGCCTGATGCAATGATTAAAGGATTCACGGTCTTTGGTAAAGGTGTCGTTGTTGTCGCAATTCTAGGCTTAGCAATCGGCGCAACCCAACAATTGCTTGATGTGACACTTATTAAAGGTTTGACACCCGTTACTGAAGGGATTGAAGTTGTCGGGAGTATCGCCTTAACCTTAGCTGGAGCTTTCTGCTTAGTGTTTGTGATTACGAAAGTGTTCAAAAAACAATTGCTCGGGTTAGGAAAAGTACTCGGTATGAATGATATCGCAGCCGCAGGGATGGTGGCAACTTTAGCGAACAGTATTCCGATGTTTCAAATGATGAAAGACATGGATAACCGCGGTAAAATTATTAACGTCGCGTTTGCTGTTTCTGCTTCATTTGTATTAGGGGATCATTTAGGATTTACAGCGGGCGTGGCTCCATCAATGATTTTTCCGATGATGGTCGGTAAAATTGTTGGTGGGATTACAGCCATTTTTGTGGCAATGTACATGGCTAACCGCATGCTGAAAACAACTAAAAAATAACGGAGGTTAATGTTATGACTCAACTAGACCGTAGTGCGATTGAAGCACTTGTTCGTCAACTATTGTTAGAAAAAGGGATTGCAGCGGATCGTCAGGTCGATCCCAGTGGCGTAATCGCGATTAAGTTACCGCAATTAGATGTTTCAGAAGATGATCGTTTAGATACAGGAAACCCCTCGGATGTTGTCTATTGTAAAGACTTGGTCTCGTTAACTGAAAGTCCTCGCTTAGGCTGTGGATTGATGGTAATGAGGGACACAACTTTTGACTGGGAACTGGCCTACGATGAAATTGATTATATTATTGAGGGTCGTTTAGATGTCATCATTGACGGACGAACCATCTCCGCAGGACCAGGTGAAATCCTCTTAATCCCTAAAGGGAGCGCGATTCAATTTTCAGTAACAGGTGATGCCCGTTTCGTTTATGTGACTTATCCAGCAGACTGGTTACAAAAAGAAAATTAACCCTTGAGACTGAAGATAACCGCGGTTATAGGTTATTACGACTTGTTCGCTCGACGTTCCTAGAACGAAAGTAATTTAAAGCCGTTCTACACTGCAGTGATTGGAGAAAATAACATCTCGACTATTTCCCGACGCTACTTTTCCATGAAACATCATAGAAGTTTGCTGATTGAATGAGAGGAGATAACAGCATTTCGATTCAGCGCTATCATCTCGTAGCCAAGTCGCTTGACCACTTTTTACAGAAAAAGCAGTTTGATTTAACTTTGTCTACAATCTGCCCGTTTTTAAAAGGGGTGTAGAGGCATTCCCACACAGATACACCGTCTGTTTGGCAGACATCTAAAGCACAGCTTGTTCAAATTAAAAGCTATACACAAAAACAGCGCCCTTCTTATATGAAGGGCGCTGTTTCGGACTGAAAATAGACGCTGTTCTAGGTCATTACGACTTGCTCGCTCGTCATGCCTAGAACGAAAGTGAAATCAACCGGTTGGAAGAGAAATGAAGGCGACTATTTACCGTCGTTGCCATTTTTCTGAAAGGTGACAGTTTCTGGTTGATTGAACTAGAGGACATAACAGCCGTTCTATCCAGTCTTATCATCTCGTAAAAAAGTCACTGTAATAGAATTCCAAAGAACATGAAGTCTGTTTCATTTGTAATGCTACATAAAAATCATTGAGTAAAAAAGACTGAACAAGCCAACGATAATTAAGAAAGATATGCTGTATTTCACTGTGAACTTGAAGAGTTGACTTTCACGACCTACGAGTCCAACAGCAGCGGTTGCAACAGCAATTGATTGTGGTGATAACATTTTAGCCATGTCGCCACCGAGGACGTTAATCGCGACCAGGAAGGCAGGGTCGACACCAATTTGAGTGGCGGTTACCGCTTGCAGTGGCGCGAATAATGAGCCACTATTAACGACAGAACCTGTTAAGAATACACCTAACCAACCAAGTACTGGCGAGAATAGTGGGAACAAGCTACCTGTACTTGCAAGTGCAATCCCCATTGTGGCAGATATTCCTGAGTATGTACAGATAAATGATAGTGCTAAAACGCTACAGATGGTTAAGATTGGGCGCCATAATTCTTTGACGGTTTCGATTGCCGTGTCTTTATACGTTTTGAAACTTACTTTGAAGATGATCATCGTTAACAACCCAGCTAAAGCAATGGCGGTTGTTGTATTGGTAAATAAATCAAGTTTGAAAATAGCGGCCATTGTCATTTGAGCTTCAACAACTGGTGCGGATTGAATAACGGTGTTATGTAGACCCGGAATTTGAATGAAGAAAATCAGTTTCTCTAACGGGCCACCAGCTGCGAATAAAGCTTTAACTGGGTTCAAGTTAAGTACGGTTACAAAAACAGTTAAAAGAATAAATGGTAACCAAGCGAAAATGATTTGTGTCATTGAATAGTTTGTTTTTTGTTCAAGCGGTGTGACTTTTTCGGCTTTATTGATACGATAGATATCTTTTGGTTGCCAAAAACGTAATAAAATGATGAGCGCGATTAGGCTTGCAAGTGCCGCGAAAATATCAACGAGAGCCGGTCCAATCGTATTGAGGATTAAGTATTGTACGCCGGCAAATACACCGCCACTGACTAAAATAGCTGGTAGCGTTTGACGAATCCCTTTGAAACCATCAATCGCGAAGATTAAAATGAACACAATTATAATAGAAAGAATTGGCATTAAGACAGATGTGTAAGCAGAGACGTCAAGCGCATCTAAGCCAGTTAAAAGGGCTGGTGATGATACGGGAATCCCCATCGCCCCGTAGGCTCCACCTGCGATGTTGGCGAGTAAACAAAGGCCCGCTGCATAAAGTGGTTTGAAACCTAAACCAACTAATATTGCAGCTGTAATCGCTACAGGTGCACCGAATCCGGCCGCCCCTTCGAGGAAAGCTCCGAAGGCGAATGCTACGATAATAACTTGAATCCGTTGGTCGGCTGTTACCGAAGTAATCGAACTCTTGATGATTTCAAAATAACCGGTTTTGACAGTTAATTTATAGAGGAAGATGGCAGTGATAATAATACTAGCAACTGGCCAGATGGCTGATAAGACACCGAGTGTTGTTGCACCAAAAACCTTTTGAATGGGGAAATCATAAACAGTCATTGCGATAATTGCAGCCACGATGATACTGATAAGACCTGAAATGTATCCTTGTAATTTAAAGACAGTTAAACAAAGTAAAAAGGTGATGATTGGCAAAGCTGCGACGATGCCTGATAACGCGATGTTGTCTAATGGATTGTAAATTTGCATCCATTCATTCATTAATAATCGACTCCTATTCTATTTGTAAGATATGTTCAAAGATGTAGTTATCTTTTACTACATAAGTATACATGTAAGACTATATATATAGATGAGGGAAATAAGTCTAAAATCGTAATTTATAAAAAAAGAAAGAAAGAAAACGCTATCAATGTTATTGTAATAGGGATGCATAGAAAATGTCTAAAAAGTGACAATCTAAATACTTGTAAAAACGCTTTCAATCATTGGTGTGTCAATATTGGAAGGTGGACACATCTTGTTCATATCTAATGTGTTTTATGCAGAAAAATGTATTATCATGTTGTTTTATAGTATCGATTAAACTTATAATGAGGGTGTAAATTACAAAAACAAATGCAGGGGGAATAACAATGACAATTAAAATTCCAAACAACAAAAAAAGTAATCTTAGTAGGTGACGGTGCAGTTGGTTCAGCATACGCATTCTCATTAGTAAACCAAGGTATCGGTAACGAACTAGGTATTATAGATGTAGATAAAGCACGTACAGAAGGCGATGCATTAGACTTAAAACATGCCTTACCATTTTTATCACCAATGAAAGTATATTCAGCTGATTACTCAGATTGTGGCGATGCAGATATTATTTGTATAACAGCTGGAACCGCCCAAAAACCAGGAGAAACACGTTTGCAACTCGTGTCTCGTAACCTCCGTATTTTAAAATCAATATTAAATGAAATCATGAAAACAGACTTTAACGGCATCTTCTTACTAGCAGCAAACCCTGTTGATATCCTCTCATACGCAACAATGAAATGGACAGGATTCCCTCCAGAACGCGTTATTGGTTCAGGTACGTCACTCGATACAGCTCGTTTACGTCAAACATTAGCTGAGCTTGTACATGTTGAAGCGGGTAGTGTTCACGGTTATGTATTGGGTGAACACGGTGATTCAGAATTCATCGCATGGTCAAACATCCGTATTGGGAACTTACCAATTGAAGCATGGACTGGTGAATTATGCAAAGAACAAAAAAGAAAAAAATCTTGTCAGAGGTTCGTGATGCAGCCTACTACATCATCGAACGTAAGGGTGCAACATACTATGGTGTGGCCAGTGCATTAGCTCGTATTACACGTGCGATTCTAAACAATGAAAATGCTGTGTTACCATTAAGTGTTTACATGGATGGCGAAAACTATGGTCTTAAAGACGTCTACATTGGTACACCTGCGGTTGTTGGTGCTCACGGAATTAAAAAAATTGCCGAAGTCCCATTGAATGCAGAAGAACAGGCAGAAATGGAAAATTCTGCAGCTGTTTTACGTAAAATCTTAGACGATTCATTTATTCCAATCGACGCTGAATAAAACGTTCTTTCAAAGTAATCGTTCAAAAAAGACCCCGAAGCATCCGCTTAAAAAGCGATTGTCTCGGGGTCTTTTTTTCAGATTAAGGTCAAAAAAAACCCTGAATCCATTTGGACTCAAGATTATGATATATCTTTACGCTTCAACGACTGATCGGAATTCAAAGCTGTTTTCGATGTAAACGTTATAATATTCTCCTTTTGACGCTGCGGACATCAGTCCTTGGAAAATATAAGAAGGTACATTCAAATATGCGTATGTTGTGGCTGCTAATTTAACATGTAATTCTTGTTTTGTTTGGTTATATCCAATACTACTGATTGTTTCTGAAACAACAGGATGCATGTTCATATATTTCACCTCCACTCACTTTAACTATACCATGTATTTAATTAATAGCTAGTTGAATTTTAAAAAATTCAGAAAATTACTAGTTAATAATAAGGAGTTAGCCACTTTTTGTTTTATTAGTCGACATGGTAAAAAGTGCTCGTTATACTGGATATGTAATCAGTCAAGTGCCGATTAAAATGAATAGAGGAGGGCGACATGGATGTCATTTTGGAAAAACATCTCGTTCGTAAACTCACTTTACTCACCTTATTACAACAGCAAGATCTGAGTTTAACGGCAGTGATGCAACGGATTGTGTGTTGTAAATTTATCCTGCTACAAGATATATCAGAAATCAATGAGTTAAGTCAAATTATCGAGATAAACAATAACAACGTTCAGTTGGTGAAAACTCATCAAGTCGATGTTGAATACATTCGACAATGCTTAATTAAACAGTCATCAGCGATAATGTTATTAGCAACTGTGCTTGAGGGGGAACCATCTGTTAAAAGCGTGGCCGAGTGTTGTTACACGTCAGAGTCGTGGGTACGGAGTATCATCCGGAAATGGAATGCGTATTTTCACAGGCGAAAACTGCCTTTTCGTTTAATTTTATCCCATTCACAGATTAAAATGATGGGGGTTGAGCGAGCGGTTCGACAGTTTTATCAAAAATTACTCAAACTAGTGGCAATAACAGATATTAGCACGCAAAAATTGGAACAAGAATCATTATATAGTGAGTTTTTCCGTAATGTTAGTTCTTCTAGCGATATCCAACTAGGAGAGGGAGAAGTCGCTAGTGCTTATTTTTTTTTTTAGTTGCAGCCGCTATTCGTCTGCGACAAGGGCATTTTGATGATTGTGATAATATATATTATGAGGAAGCGGCCTATCGAAAGTGGTTGGGTTATGCTTTTTTTAGACGTGTGCTGAATCATCATTTTCAAATGTTTATGACAGATGAAATGATGGCGCAATTACTCCCACGTTATTTTTTGTGTGGCATAATGCCTGTGGCAGACTTTAAAGTTAGCGATAAGTTAAGAGGAGCACTCGTATCACTCATTGATGAGTTTGCTGAGCGACAACGACTTGCTCAGTTGCCTGAGGCAGCGAAACTCGCTGCTGTGACAGTCTTAGGATGGCATTATTTATATAAACGAGACGTTTTGTATGTTGTCGACGATTGCTCTGAACAACGTTTGAGGGAGTGGCAGACACATTTTCCATGGTATGAGATCGTTGAAGAACTCCTGGAGCGAAACAGTCTTTTGTTGGAGACGAGTGAACAACAACGTTATTTTATGCTGGCTTATATTGATGAGCTAAATCGAAATTTTCAACTCGAATACCGGTTAATTGAGGTTAAAAAGGTGCTCATTCATGCCAGTTTTCCTCATTATAAGCAACGACAGTTACAAGCGCTAATTGAGGCTTATTATGGGAAGCGTGTCTGTGTGAAAATCGTCGAATCAGGAAAAGAAGTGTTACAGCGGACAGATTTTATCATTACAAACTATCAGTTAAATAATAAGGATGCAAAGCAAATTTTAATTTATCCACGGTTAGTTACCCATGAATGGTTACTGCGACTAAATAGTATTTTATAAAAAAACAAGTGTTATCAGTATAAAGATAGTGCAAAAAGGATACGTAATATACGTACAATTGCAACATGTTTGTAACATGGCGATGTTATAATTTAAAAAATAAACATCATTAGGAGCTAGGAGGATAAGACGTGAAATTCTTTATAGCAGTGATTACACTTGTGGTCGTGCTAACGGCTACGACACCCGTCCAACCAACTTCAGCAGCTGTATCAAAACAAACTAAAATTGTACAAGAGGCAAAAAAAACAATCGGTGTTAAATATAAAACTGGTGGCACAACAACTAAAGGGTTTGATTGTTCGGGCCTAACTCAATACGTTTATAAAAAGGCCGTTAATAATAAACTGCCACGCACCTCGCAACAACAGGCGCAGGTGAAAGCGAAAAAAATTGCGGTTTCGAAAGTTAAGGCTGGCGACCTGTTGTTTTACGGGAGTGAAAAAGCAGCATATCATGTCGCGGTTTGTATCGGTAATGGTCAAATGATACATGCGCCAAAACCAGGTGATAAGGTAAAAGTAACAGCGATTAAATATTATAAACCCACATTTGCTAAACGCGTTGTAAAATAAAAGCGAAAGCAGCTCGTTCAACTTCGAATAAATTGGAAGGGAAAAGGTCAGCGACTATTTACCGTCGCAAGAAGCGAGTTTGCAGTTTGTTCGGAATTAAAAGCGGGTTAATTCAATTTTGTCTCCAATCTGGAACTGACAGATACTGTCAGTTCTTTTTTTATTTTGACAAAAGTCTGAATATTTGCAATTATATATTTAAAAGAAGGGTTGCTAAAAACGCTTTAGTACGGTACTATAGTAACAAGATAAAGGATAACGAAAGTTGGAGGGGTAATATGAGTTGGAATCGGGCGTTACCGTATGGTACGAGGGATAAATTATTTGATGAATCACGACGGATGACAGAGGTGTCATATGCAATTTTGAGCAGTTTTTATCAACGCGGCTATCAACAAATTGAAACACCGACGTTTGAATATAAGGAGATTTTTTCGAATACACTTGATGAACGTGATCCGCATTTGTATCAATTTTTTGATAAACGCGGCCGCACCCTAGCCTTGCGTCCTGATATGACCTTGCCGATTGGTCGCGTTGTCTCAACGATTGGGTTAGAAGGTCCATTGAAATTAACATACAGTGGTAAGGTTTTTAGGGTGTATGACGAATTCACTGGCAAAAACAATGAGCAAATGCAAAGTGGGATTGAAATTATTGGTGGGGATCCGTTAAAGGCCGAGGTTGAAGCGGTTGCCAGTGTGATTGAGATGTTCAAGGTGTTGGCAATTACCGATGTAACGATTGAAATTGGTCATGCGGCCATTTATCAATCTTTAACGAAGGAGTTACAACTGGACGCAGCGGCCCAACAACAGTTGGCGAGCTTGCTCGAATCAAAGAGTTTATCAGGAATGCGCGAGTTTGCGAAACAATACCGAGCAGAAGAAGCTTTGTTATTGCAATTGCCCCGTTTGTTTGGCACACCTACGACGATTAAACGGGCGGTTGCATTAACGACATCACCAACAATCAAAGCTGCGCTGCAACGAATGGGTCAATTGATTGCACAGCTCGAAATGATGGGGTACGGCCGTTATTTATCAGTCGATTTAGGGATGGTGCAAACGTTTGATTATTATACGGGCGTTATTTTTAGAGGCTATACAAACACGTCGGCGCAAGAATTTCTTAGCGGTGGGCGCTACGATGAACTGTTTCAACGGTTTGGGGGCGAGAAGCGTACGGCTGTTGGCTTGGGCATTAACCTTGACGAAGTGGTTCGCTTGAAACAACACGAACCGGTGAGTCCAACGAATAAAATGATTCGCACACTTGTTCATTACGATGTGTATGCCTGTGAAGTCGCGGCTTTAACAGCGACACCACAGACGGAATTAAGCTTATGCGCAACGTTAACAGAGTCGCTTACGTATGCACGTGAGCATCAGTTTCAACGGGTGCTAGCATACAGTGAAACAGGGATAGAAGTTATCGAGGTATAGGGGGAGAACGTATGAGTATTACAATAGCATTAACGAAGGGTCGCTTAGAAAAACAAACGATTGCCCTTTTTGAACAACTAGGAATTGATTGCACAGAGGTACGCGAGAAGGGTCGTAAATTAATTTTAACAAGTGCCAACACCGACATCCGTTTCATTTTAGTAAAAGCAGTCGATGTTTTAACCTATGTTGAGCACGGCGTGGCCGATATTGGGATTGTTGGCAAAGATGTCTTGCTAGAAAATGGTAAAGATGATTATGAAATGCTCGATTTACAGTTCGGTGCCTGTGATTTTTGCCTTGCCTCGGTTGCTAGTTATGAGCCAACGAGTCCGCGCCGTAAAGTGATTGCAACAAAGTACCCGAACGTCGCGGCCAACTATTTTCGTGAGAAAGGTCAGGATGTCGAAATCATCAAGATTGAAGGGTCGGTTGAAATTGCCCCGCTTTTAGGGTTAGCTGATGCCATCGTAGACATCGTTGAAACAGGTGAAACCTTACGTGAAAATGGTCTTGTTATATTTGACAAACTGGCACCGATCTCCGCGCGTTTAATCGTCAACCGGACGGCTTTGAAAAAACAAACAACACCGATTTTTAATTTGATTGACCAGTTGGATGCTTACTTACAACAAGGGGGCGAGGCAGAATGAAACAGATTCAAACAAATGCGAGCGGTGCCAAACAGTTACTAGCTGATTGGGAAACGGCTGAAACGGCTGACATTGAGGCAATCGAGCGCCAGGTGAGTGAAATGATTGCAACGGTACGCGCAGATGGCGATACGGCCCTACACGCCTATACGGAACAATTTGATGGCTTAACACTGCCACGGTTCCGTGTCGCGCAAACAGAAATCGATGCGGCTTATGCCGCAGTTGAACCCGCCTTTATTACGGCACTTGAACATGCGCAGCGTAACATTGTGTCGTATCATGAGCAGCAAAAACGGACGAGCTTTATGGATACACCCGCAAGTGGCATTATCCGCGGCCAGTTAATCCGTCCACTCGAAGCGGTAGGTGTTTATGTCCCAGGTGGCACAGCGGCATACCCATCATCGGTGTTAATGAATGTCATCCCGGCTAAAATTGCGGGTGTGCCTCGGATTGCGATGGTAACACCACCGGGTAAAACGGGTGTAAATCGATACATTTTAGCAGCGGCCAAAATTGCGGGCGTTGACGAAGTATATGCCTTAGGTGGTGTACAGGCGATTGCCGCTCTCGCCTACGGCACGGAATCAGTGCCAGCAGTCGATAAAATCGTCGGACCTGGGAATATGTACGTTGCCACCGCTAAAAAGCAAGTGTATGGGCAGGTGAGTATTGATATGATTGCTGGTCCATCTGAAATCGTTGTGATTGCGGATGAACAGGCTAATCCACGTTACATCGCCGCCGATCTCTTGTCACAGGCTGAACACGATGTTCGTTCGCGGGCCTTATTGGTGACGACGTCAGAAACGTTAGCAACTGCCGTAACGGCTGAAATCGAGCGTCAATTAATCACTTTACCACGTGCAGCGATTGCAAAGGCAGCGATAGACAGTTACGGCACCGCCTTTATTGCTTCGTCGTTAACAGAGGCGTTTGCGATTGTTAACGCGATTGCGCCAGAGCATTTAGAAGTACAGGTTGAAGGGGCGTTTGAGTACTTACCACTAATTAAGCATGCGGGATCGATTTTTCTCGGAGCGTATGCGTCGGAACCGTTGGGCGATTATTTAGCCGGCCCGAATCATGTGTTGCCGACGAGTGGTACGGCTCGTTTCTTCTCGGGTTTAAATGTCGATGATTTTTGTAAAAAGTCAGCCTACATTTCGTATACAAAGGAAGCGCTCGCCCGTGATAAAGATGATGTGATTTACTTAGCAACAAAAGAAGGACTCGATGCACATGCTCGTGCCATCGCTATCCGTTTTGAGGAGGAATAAAAGGATGAGAACAGCAACGATTAATCGTCAAACAGGCGAGACAAACATCGCTTTAACGTTAAATTTAGATGAGGGTGCAACGATTACAATTGATACAGGTGTCCCGTTTTTTGATCACATGCTACACCTGTTTGCCAAACATGGCCGTTTTGGGCTCACTGTGAAGGCTGAAGGCGATGTAGAAGTTGATGCGCATCACACGGTCGAAGACGTCGGTATTGTTTTAGGACAATGTTTACGGCAGGCGTTAGGCGACAAGGCACAGATTGTCCGTTACGGTTCGCAGTTCGTGCCGATGGATGAGGCGCTTGGCTTAGTCAGTTTGGATTTAAGCGGTCGCTCTTACATGGTCTGTGACGCTGTTTTCACCAATCCAAAGCTTGGCTTATTCGATACGGAATTGGTACAAGAATTTTTTCAAGCGGTTGCCTTTAATGCCGAAATGAACTTGCATCTGAAAGTATTATACGGAGTGAACACACATCATAAAATTGAAGCCTTGTTCAAAGCGTTTGGTCGTGCCTTGCGCGAAGCAGTTACAATCGATTCCAATATTACAGGAGTCAACTCAACGAAAGGGGTGTTGTAATGATCGCTGTAATTGATTACGATACAGGCAACACAAAGAGTGTCGGAAAGGCATTGGCTCATATTGGCCTCGAACATGTGATTACAGCTGATCATGCGGTTATCCGTAGCTGTGATGGGCTGATCCTCCCTGGAGTCGGTGCCTTTGCCAGAGCAATGGCCAACATCGAGGAACGCGGCTTAGCAGTGCTTGTTAAAGAACTTGTGTCTGAAGGCAAACCGTTGCTCGGCATTTGTGTGGGGATGCAACTGTTATTCGACTCAAGCAGTGAGTATGGGGAGACAAGCGGTCTTGGGTTAATCCCCGGGGCGGTTGTACGATTACCTCCGTCAAATTTAAAAGTGCCACACATCGGTTGGAATCAGTTACACGTTAAGCCAGCAACAGTATTTGCTCCGCTTGATGGCGAAAATGTCTATTATGTGCATTCGTATTACGCAAAGACGGACGAGCGATATGTTGTCGCAAAGACGGATTATGGCGTACAAGTACCTGGAATCGTCCAAAAGCAACATGTTTACGGCACGCAGTTTCATCCAGAAAAAAGTGGGGACGTGGGCTTCAAGGTCCTCCAATACTTTAAAGAGGTGGTGGTCAAATGTTCATCTTCCCAGCAATCGATTTAAAAGATGGTCAATGTGTTCGTCTTTATCAAGGCGATTTCGCTCAACAAACCGTCGTAAATCCTGATCCGGTCGCGCAGGCCAAACAATTCGAAGCAGAGGGTGCTCGCTTTTTACACTTAGTTGACTTAGATGGTGCCTTCCAAGGGGTGTCGGCTAATTTAGCAGTAATCGAAGCAATCGTAGCTGCGATTAACATACCCGTTCAATTAGGCGGTGGCATTCGCACGTTGGAACACATCGCCATCCTACTAAATCGTGGCGTCAGCCGTGTGATTCTAGGGTCAATCGCCTTAAAAGATCCGGCCCTTGTAAGTGCTGCAATCGAAACATTTGGTGCTGAGCGGATTGTCGTTGGCATTGACGCTCGTGAGGGTCTCGTTGCTACTGAAGGCTGGCTCGAAACGAGTGACGTTAGTTACTTAGACTTGGCAAGGGAAATGAAGGCACGCGGTGTGAAATTAATTGTCTTTACCGATATTGGGCGTGATGGCACGCTAACCGGTCCTAATCTTGAGCAATTGGAGGCAATGAATCAACTCGGTGGCATAGCTGTGATTGCCTCTGGCGGTGTCTCCTCAAAGGCTGATTTACAAGCCTGTGCCGCTTTGGGGTTATACGGTGCAATTACTGGTAAAGCTTTATATGAACAACGCTTGACGATGGCAGATGTGGTGGAGGTGGCTGGCAATGCTTTGTAAACGAATTATTCCCTGTTTAGATGTTACCGATGGTCGCGTCGTTAAAGGGGTCAACTTTGTTGATTTGCAAGATGTCGGTGACCCCGTTGCAATCGCCAAACAGTACAACTTAGCGGGTGCTGATGAACTGGTGTTTCTTGATATTACGGCAACACACGAACAACGCCGAACGATGATTGATGTGGTAGAGCGCACGGCTGCTGAGGTGTTTATCCCCCTAACCGTTGGAGGAGGCATTACGTCAGTCGCCGAAATGAAAGCGATGTTGCAAGCGGGAGCTGATAAAATCTCATTGAATTCAGCCGCATTGAAAACACCGGAATTGATTCGTGAAGGAGCCGAAAAATTCGGTTCTCAATGTATTGTTGTGGCGATTGATGCAAAAAAAGAAAACGGTCATTGGGATGTCTATGCAGGCGGTGGTCGGATTGCAACAGGGCGTAACGTGATTGACTGGGTCAAAGAGGTCGAGGCGTTAGGTGCCGGGGAGTTGTTAGTAACGAGTATGGATCAGGATGGCACAAAGGATGGCTATGATATCGCTTTGTTAGAAGCGATTACGGCGGCAGTAGCGATTCCAGTCATTGCGTCAGGCGGTTGTGGTAATGCGCAACATATCGTCGATGTCTTTGAACAAACAACAGTGGATGCTGCCTTGGCCGCTTCGATTTTTCATTATGGTGAAGTGAGTGTTGCTGAGGTGAAAACAGCAATGGCTGCTAACGGAGTGGCGGTGCGTAACTTATGAGTTTAGCGTTTAATAAGCAAGATGGTCTTATTCCGGCAATTATAGTCGATGACGTCAGTGGTGACGTATTAATGTTAGGTTATATGAATGAAGCGGCTTATCAATTAACAGTTTCGAGCGGTCATACGTGGTTTTATTCACGTAGCCGTAATGAATTGTGGCATAAAGGAGCAACGAGTGGGCAGTATCAACGCGTCAAACACATCACGAGTGATTGTGATGAGGATACGTTGCTGATTCGGGTCGAACAACTCGGTGGCGGTGCGTGTCATACTGGTGCAACCTCATGTTTCTTTAATAATATCAGTTTTACAGCCAGTGAAGGGGGCGTTGAAAATGGAAGCAATTAATCGTTTAATGACCGAAATACGGGCACGTCAAACAACGCCTAAAGTCGGCAGTTACACGAACTACTTATTCGATAAAGGCGAAGATAAAATCTTGAAAAAAATCGGTGAAGAGGCGACGGAAGTCGTGATTGCAGCCAAAAATGATGACAAGGCAGAAATCTTGCTTGAGGTGGCTGACTTGACGTACCACGTGCTCGTTTTATTAGCCGAGAAAAACATTAGCTTGGCTGAACTAGCGACTGAATTAGAAAGTCGCGAGGGTAAACTATCAAAAACAACGGATCGTAAAGCAATCGATACGTTATAAATAGCAAACAGAGGAGTGAGGCATCATGACAATTAAGGTGAAAGCAAGTTTAGGTGAGTTACAGGCATACAAGCCTGGTAAACCAATTGAAGAAGTACAACAGGAATTAGGGTTGGAGACGATTACCAAACTAGCCTCGAATGAAAACCCGTTTGGTTGTTCGGCACAGGTGAAAGTCGCAGCGACAAAGGCCTTAAACGAGACGGCATTATACCCTGATGGTTACGCGGCTGAATTACGGTCTGAGTTGGCGGCGTTTTATGCAGTCAAACCGCATCAACTTGTAATTGGAGCTGGTCTCGACGAAGTAATCCAGATTGTCAGCCGCACGCTCCTCGTTGCAGGCGATAATATTGTGCAGGCAACGCCGACCTTTTCACAATATGCATTGCATGCGAACATCGAAGGGGTAACCGTTAAAGAAGTACCGGTCAATGAAGCGGGTGAACATGATTTAGACGCGATGTTGGCGGCTGTTGATGCTAACACTAAAATTTTATGGTTATGCAACCCTAATAATCCAACGGGTACGTATTTTAATGCGATGGCCTTAGACCGTTTGTTGACAGCAGTGCCGGCCGAGGTATTGGTCATTCTCGACGAGGCTTATGCTGAATATGTTGTGGCCGACGACTTCCCTGATTCGATGCCTTTGATTGAACGTTTCGATAATGTAATGGTCATGCGTACTTTCTCGAAAGCGTATGGCATTGCCGCATTACGAATTGGTTTTGCCGCGTGTTCAGCGGCCGTTTGTGCTAAATTAAACATCGTTCGTCTCCCGTTCAATACGTCACGTGTTGCTCAAGCGGCAGCCGTTGCCGCGTTAGCCGATCAGAAATTCATTGCAGACTGCCAGACGGCAAATCGTGCTGGCTTAGCGCAGTGGGTCAACTATCTCGAAGCAAAAGGGTTTGCGTATTATCCCTCACAAGCAAACTTTATCTTTTTTAAGATTGGTCAAGCAACGGCACCTGTTTTTGATGCGTTGTTGGCAAAAGGTTTTATTGTGCGAGCAGGTTTACGTCCTGAGTGGTTACGTGTGACCATCGGGAGCGAAAGTGAAAATGCAGGCTGTATTGCGGCGCTTGAAGCGGTTTTGTAATTAAGTGAAGATAAACGCTGTTCTAGGTCGTTACGACTTACTCGCGCGTAGTGCCTAGAACGAAAGTAAAATCAACCGGTTGGAAGCATACAGCTTGGAAGAGAAATGAAGGCGACTATTTACCGTCGCTGCCATTTTCTGAAAGGTGACAGCTTCTGGTTGATTGAACTAGAGGAAATAACAGCGTTTCTATTCAGTCTTATCATCTCGTAAACAAAGTCACTGTCATAGCATATGAAAGATAAAGTCGTTTAATCCGACTTTGTCTAAAATCTGAAGCAACCTAATGGGTTGTTTTTTTGATGTTAAGGATAATCGACCAATTTGTACAATTCTAACGGAGTAATTTTACTTTTCCATATTGATGTTTGGTATAACGTCCAATAGTTGATATAATATACACATGAACAGGGTAACTTAGGGGTTATTACCTGCGTTAAAAAAAGGGGAGGGTCGCCAATGATTAATCCTAGCGAATTTCCAGGTCTTTCTACAGCAGAGGTAGAAGAACGTCGTGTACGTGGCGATGTTAATGAACTGTTGCAGCCAACCACTCGTAGTTTAAAACAAATACTGTTAGAAAATAGTTTAACGTTATTCAACTTCATCAATTTAGTGATCGGTGGTTTTATTATTTATACGGGGAGTTTTAAAAACCTTCTCTTTCTAGGTGTTATTCTCTTTAACACCGCGATTGGTATCTTTCAAGAACTGCGGGCGAAAAAAAAACATCGATCAGTTAATGCTGCTCAATCAAGCGAAAGTCAACGTTATTCGCAATGCTCAGTCGCAAGAAATCGCTCAGGATGAGGTCGTTAAAAATGATTTGATTGCCATTAAACGTGGACAACAAATTTGTGTGGATGGCATTGTTACATATACACGTGGGTTTGAATGCGATGAATCACAGTTAACTGGAGAAGCCGATCCAATCATTAAAACGGTGGGGGATATTGTATACTCCGGCAGTTATGTTGTCAGTGGTACCGCTCTGATTGAGGCGACACATGTTGGGCAAGAAAGCTATGTTGCCAAGCTGACGTTAGCAGCAAAACAATCAAAAAGCATCTATAGCGAACTGATACGGACGATGAAACAAATTATTCGGGTGTTGAGTTTCGGCATTATTCCGATTGGCGCATTATTATTCATGACGAGTATCTTTACTAAAACAGAACTCAATCAAGCCATTTTAGGCACTTCTGCAGCGGTGCTGGGCATGATTCCTGAAGGGTTAATCTTATTGACGTCGGTGGCGCTTGCCTTAGGTGTCGTGCGATTAACGCGGAAACGAGTGCTCGTTAAAACGATGGGGTCAATTGAGACGCTCGCTCGAGTGGATATTTTATGCCTTGATAAAACAGGAACACTCACAAGCGGTGAATTGCAGGTGAAAACAATTAAACCGGGGGATGATATCTCACTTGATACGTTAAAAGCCACCGTTGGTCAAGTTGCGCATGACCTCAATGAGGACAATGCGACTGGTCTCGCTTTAATGTCTCATTTTAAAGCGACGGCTGACTGGGGTGAACCACAACAAATTATTGCGTTTTCGTCGGCTCGTAAATGGTCAGCGGTGAGTTATCAAGGAGCTAGTTTTGTTATTGGTGCACCGGAATATATCTTTAATTCATTTACTTCGGAACAGTCCCAAGCGATGACAGCTGCCACTCACCAAGGATTACGGGTGTTAGCCGTTGCGAAATCGTCTGAAACACTTGTAGGCCACCAATTGCCAACACAGTTGCAATTGCTTGGTTTACTCTATCTAGAAGACGACATCCGCGCAGAGGCACCCCAAACGTTAGCGTATTTTAAAGCGGAAAAAGTCGATATTTGTATAATTTCGGGTGATCACCCGCAAACTGTCAGTCAAATTGCAAAACGCGCAGGCGTTGATAATGTGAGCGAAACAGTTGATATGAGTAAACTCCCTGTTGAGACAGATTATCAGCAACTGGTCGAAAAAAATCGGATTTATGGCCGGGTAAGCCCTGAGCAAAAACGATTATTAGTTGAAGCGTTACAAGCAAATGGTCACACTGTCGGGATGACCGGAGATGGTGTCAATGACATTCTAGCGTTAAAACAAGCCGATTGTAGTATTGTGATGGCCAACGGGAGTGATGCAGCCAAAGGGATTTCTAACTTTGTATTGCTGGATTCGAATTTTGATGCAATGGTTGGCGTTGTCCTTGAAGGGCGAAAGGTCGTTAATAACATTCAACGAGTGGCTTCACTCTATTTGACAAAAACAATCTATTCGATTGTGTTGGCGCTCTTGTTTATTTTTATTTCCTCACCTTATCCGTTTCAACCGATTCAATTAAGTCCCATTAGTACCTTGACTGTCGGGATTCCATCCTTTTTATTAGCACTCCGTCCTAACGTGGCCCCTTTAAAAGGTCGCTTCTTACGCAATGTGCTTGAACCAGCTTTGGCAAGTGGACTAAGTGTTGTGCTTTATGCGATGATTATCTTAGTCGTCGGTCAGCAGCTGAATTGGTCCTATGCGGCTACATCAACCTTAACGGTCTGGATGACCGGAATGGTCTGTTTCATGGCGTTAAGTTATGTTGCGCGTCCGTTGAACTACCGTATTATTTTAATGATTACAGCGCTAGCAGCGACTTTCTTGTTGTTGTTTATCTTTTTCGGCAAGCTATTCGCTTTAGAAAACCTCTTCCAAATAAAGTTAGCCCTCCTATATGTCCCATTAATGGTGACGGTGTATCCGTTATTTTACAGTTTAAAAAAGGTGATGAAACGCTTGTTGAAAAATTAACTAAAAGTTCGTTTAAGGCAATTTAAACTACAGTGATTGGAGTAAATAAGCTCTCGACCATTTTCTGTTGATGCGTTTTTTTGACATTAGACAAGGTGAGGGTTTAACTAGTGATTTCACAAAAGATTAGAACGACTACTTTGCGGGTCGTTTTTTTTTTTGCAAACGTTTTGATGTGCAATACAATCGCTTTTGTTCAGCGGATAATATGGTATAATGAGGAGTAAATATTAGTGTAGTTATTATGATAGAAGAAGGTGACCAATTTGGTTCAACAGCGCACGCAACGAAAGAAAGCGTCAAAACGCAGCACGAATAAAAAAAAAGAAGGTTATGGATTTGAATAAAATGCCCCTACGTTTCGAAACGGTAGGATTATCTTAATTATATTGGTAGTTTTTAGTATCGGACAGTTCGGCTTTGTCGGACGCTTTTTATTTGAAGGGGCAGTTATCTTAACAGGTACATTTGCCCATGTTACCCTGGTTTTCCTCGCACTTTTAGGTATTCATTTTATTGTAAAACGACAATGGCCAGCCCTTTTTAAGGCTCATTTTATCGGACTCTTTCTAATCATATTTGCAGTGATGATTAGTTATCATACCGCGATTGTGACACCAAAAATTGTCGGTGATGTAAATATTCTTCAAATTAGCACACAACAAGTTAATTTATATCGACTAGACGAACTTTCACTCTTTCAAGTAGGTGGTGGCTTTGTGGCGGCATTACTCGTCACGCTCACTTACTTTTTATTTGGTGCAATCGGAACATACCTGTTAGTAGGCTTAGTCTTGATTGAAGGTGTGTTATTGCTAACTGATCATTCTCCGCGTGACGTCTTGCGATTCATCGTCAAATGGGTGTCAGGTTATGTCAAACAATGGCGCAATGCAGCCAACGTTTCCAAATCTGTCTCGCAACCACGTGTTCCAAAAGTGGCTTCAAATGAGCAAGATGATAAAGGAGCCGTCAATGAGCATGTTTCAGAGCCGCCACGGATAAAAACATTCAACGAGAATGAAACGCCACAACGCCCCTTGCCTGATATGCGTCCAACGCCTGCCACTACAGAAGCAACAACAGATCCTGTTTTAGCAGAACCGACTGCGGCTGATAGTTTTAATTTGCCACAAGTCGAAACTGACTATCAGTTGCCAAGTACGACCTTATTGAATCCGACTAAATTTGTTGATCAAAGTGACGAGAAACGACAAATTAATGAGAATATCAAAGTGTTGGAAGCAACGTTCCAAAGTTTCGGTGTTGATGCGAAGGTAACAGAAGTCCACCTTGGCCCAGCAGTGACAGAGTATGAAGTGCAACCGGCAGTGGGCGTGAAAGTGAGTAAAATCGTTAATTTAACAGATGATATCGCCCTTGCTTTAGCTGCAAAAGAAGTCCGTATTCAAGCGCCAATCCCTGGTAAATCAGTCATCGGGATTGAAGTCCCCAACCAAAATGTCGCGATGGTGACCTTACGTGAGATTTTAGAAGATAACCCGAAAAACAATCCAGCTGAAAAATTGCAGTTTGCTTTAGGCCGTGATATCTCAGGCGAGGCTGTCATGGCACGTCTCAATAAAATGCCTCATTTACTCGTGGCAGGTGCAACCGGGAGCGGGAAGTCTGTTTGTATAAACTCGATCATCACGAGTATTTTATTAAAGGCGAAACCACATGAAGTCAAAATGATGTTAATCGATCCGAAAATGGTCGAACTGAGTGTCTACAATGGCGTACCACATTTATTGACGCCAGTTGTTACCAATCCTAAAAAAGCTGCGCAAGCCTTACAAAAGGTTGTTGGTGAAATGGAACGGCGCTACGATTTGTTCTCACACTATGGTGTGCGCAACATCGAAGGTTATAATGAAATTGTAGCGGAACATAATGAAACAGAAACGGCAAAACAAGTGCCATTGCCATATATTGTAACAATAGTTGATGAGTTAGCTGATTTAATGTTAGTGGCTTCAAATGATGTTGAAAGTGCGATTATGCGCATTACACAAATGGGCCGTGCCTCAGGCATTCATATGATTGTTGCCACTCAACGTCCGTCAGTCGACGTTATTACTGGTGTTATTAAAGCAAATATTCCTGCCCGGATTTCATTCGCGGTATCGTCGTCGATTGATTCACGTACGATTTTGGATATGTCCGGCGGTGAAAAATTACTCGGCATGGGTGACATGCTCTTTAAAACAGCTGATGCGTCGAAGCCAACCCGAATTCAAGGGGCATTTTTATCCGATCAAGAAGTCGAGACAATCGTAGACGCCTGCATCGAACAACAAAAAGCACAGTATCAGGAAGAAATGATTCCCGACGAAATAGATGCCAATCAAGCAGAGCCGGATGACGAATTATTCGATGAGGCTGTTCAAATGTTTATTAAGCAACAAGCGGCTTCGGTCTCAATGTTGCAACGCAAGTTTAAAATCGGCTATAACCGTGCCGCTCGCATCGTTGATGAAATGGAAAATCGTGGTATTGTTGGTCCACATGAAGGTAGTAAACCACGACGTGTCAATGTAACCGAATGGCCCATTCAAGAGCAAGTGTAAAGGAGATTGACATGACGAAACAAATCCCAATCCTAATTAACGGCTACCCTGTTTTGCTACAACAAACGACACAATTTAATCAGATTACAGTCACGTGGCATTTTAAAGCGCCACTCGAACGTGAGACGTTGACAAAACGTTCCTTACTTGCCAACTGGTTAGGTCTTAGCTTAAAGTATTCGACCTTATCGGCCTTTCAACAGAGACTTTCGTATTTATATGGGGCAGCTTTAGATGCTACCGTCGAAAAAAGTGGGAACTGTCATTTGATTCATTGTACGTTAACCTATGCTAACCCTTCATTAATAGCGGATGAAACATTTGAAGAAGATGTTTGGTGCTTTTTACAGGACACCTTATTTCAACCGTTATTTACTGAAAACGAACGAACAACGGCTTTGTTTGAACGCGAAAAAGAGACGTTAAGCAATCGTTTTGAAATGATTAAAGAGGATCCGGGTGACTTAGCCTTGGAGCAAGTGCTGCAGACGGCCTTTGAAAACGATACATACCGCTACCATACGATCGGTGTTAAAGAAGATATCGCGGATTTAACATTAACTGATATTGCCGAAACACACCGTGAAATGCTGACGATTGATGAGCAGTTAATTACAGTCACGGGGGATGTCTCACTACCGATGATTACGAAACACTTAATGAAGTTCCCACATGGGCAGGCGAAAACAGTGAGGCCGCTAACTTTTAGCGACAGTAAGTTAACACCCCTCGGAGAACAAAAGCAGACTCATGATGTCTCACAAGCGAAGGTAATTATAATGTATCAAGTACCGCGCATATGTTCACAACGCGACCGTGTGCGGTTACAACTAGGCTACTACATTTGGGCAGTCGATAGTCATTCACGTCTTTTCAATGAAGTGCGCGAAAAAGCACAGTTAGCCTATGACATTTACGGCAGTCTCAATGTTACGAAACAGTTGGCCTATGCAGTTGCTGGTGTTGACGACGACGCGGTTGAACAAGCGCTAGAAACGATGAAACTACAACAACGGCAAATGGCAGAAAACATCCAATTATCTGAATTAGAACTGGCAAAGACGGCTTTGTGGCATGACCTACAGTTAGAACTAGACGATGTTGAAAGTGTAAATGACATTGCTTTTTCACGGCAATTACTGCCTTATACGATGACGTTAGCACAATGGCAGGCTGAGCTCGGAACAATCACGCCAGCAGATATCACAAATTTAATGAATCAATGGCAGTATAAAGGCAGTTTCTGCCTAACTAAAAAGGAGTACTAATTTGAAAAAAGAACTTTCCAAAACACTACCTAATGGGATGAAGGTTATTTTTGTTGAGAAACCAGCGGCGCATCATAGTTATATTCAGGTCAGTGTCCCTTATGGCTCAACGACACGTTTAGAATGGCAGGGGAAACCTGTTTTAAGCGGAATGGCCCACTTCATTGAACATATGATGTTTCAGTCTAATGAAGAAGATATTAGTAAGTTTTTCGTAGAGCGACAAGCAAGTATTAACGCCTACACAACAACGACGATGACGACTTATACTGTATTAGCAACAGGTGACATACATCCGCTTGTTGACTACTTAGGTCAAATGTTGTTGCAACCACGGTGGACTGACGCTGATGTTGCGCATGAACGCAACATTATTTTGCAAGAGCAGGAGATGTATGAAGATGACGTCTATTCTGTTTTAACACAGATGAGTTTAACAGGGCTGTTTCCTGGGCAAGCAATGGCGGTGGATATAACCGGCTCAAAAAAAGATGTTGCGAAGATGACACTAAAACAAGTTGAGGCAGTACAAGCGATGATGTATCAACCGGAACAACTCACTTGGGTAATAACGGGTCCATTTCAAGCTGAGCAGTTATACCGCGTGATGTGTGAGCAGTCTAAAACATGGCTACGACCAACGAGGGACGGGGAAGTTGGCTATATTAGCAGTCCTGAAGTCGTACTTGATGGAAAAGGTGCAACCACAACAATGCCGATTCAGTTGCCAAAATTTGCGCTTGGACTAAAATGGCAGGCACAAAGAACACGGGGAGCGGCTTATATAAAAGCTGTCTTAACACGTCAATTGCTGACTGATGTGATTCTGAGTCCGCTATCGCAAACCTATACTCGTCTATACGCAGAAGGTATCATTGATGAATCGTTTAGCAGTCATTTTGTATATGAAGATGCCTATTCTTATTTATTGCTAATGGGTACTGGTGATGAAAAAAGTGTTCGTGCGCTAACTGCGAGCTTAACAATGTCTGCAATTAAGAACTGTTTCGATCCATACGTGTTTGACTGCGCAAAACGTGAATTAATCGGCACATTAGTTACAATGACTGATGATTATGAAGCCTACAGTGAGTGGTTGGTTGAAAATCAATTGAAAGAGGCTGATGCTGCGATTTTTTTAACAATTATCAGACAAATCTCATTAAATGATTTAACAATTTTAGCCGAGGAGTTGTTCGGGAATCCTACACCGTTACTCTTTATGATAAAAGGACAAAAATAGTCGCGTTTAAATTAACTTAAAAGTGACAAGAACAAGCGGACGTGCTAAAATATAGACAGTGCAATTTTTAGATAAAATGCTAGTTTATCAAGGTGAAATATACTTTTTTAAGATCAGTATTGAAAAAGATACAATCGAAAACAAGTGAATTTAAGTGGATGAATTATTCGTACATATAAATCGATTGAAGCTGATTGTTTGAAATTAACTTTAATGAAAAATGATTGAAAACGTATGGAAAAGATACGAGATTGAGCTTAACGAAAGCAACTCCCTCTGTCTTTGCATTGTCGTTGAAAATTGTCAGATTGAACGATTTAGCTCGTTTATCAACAACGGAATGTCTAACTGTAATTACTCGATTAAGTGCGGTAAGTAAGTTATACTTGCGTTAGATAAGGCAAGCTGGAGAGATTTAAAAATAACGAAGCTATGGCAGGTGAAAAGTATGAGTGAGCTAGGGAGTTTATTGAAACAGAATCGTAAAGAAAAAGGCATGTCTTTGGACGAATTACAGCAAAAAAACAAAAAATCCAAAAACGCTATTTAGAAGCAATTGAACGCGGTAAGTTCGATGTTTTACCAGGAGACTTTTATACGCGCGCATTCATACGTACGTATGCTGAAGTTGTTGGCTTAAACGCGGATGAGGCTATGACGTTGTACCGTGCAGAAGTGCCTGTTAAGGAAGCGGCGGTCGAAGAAGTGACACGCGCAAACAATCAAAAAGAACCACGTGAATTACCAGTTTTCTTATTAGGCAAAGGTTTCAAACTGATTGTTGTGGCATTAATTGTGCTGGTTATCGGTGGGATTTGGCTGATGATGTATGTTAAAGGGAATAACTCGGATGATGCCGTTGTTGATCAAACACCTGCAACAAGTGTTTCAATCGATGAGGCAACTAAAACAAAAGAGTCCTCTAAAACGGAACAATCAGCATCAAAGGAAAAGTCAACTGATGAAAAAACAGATAAAGTGACGATTACAGCACCTGAAGCTAATTCTGGTTCGATGAATTACGTTGTCGAGGCAGCTAGTGTTGATGAATTGACGATGACGATTGAAGCTACAGGTGGCGATAGCTGGAATTCAATTACAACCAACACCGGTGAAGCTGTCGAGAGTGGGCTATTAGCGGCTGGCGATAAAAAAGAAATTAAATTAGTAAAACCAACTAACTTAAATGTAACAATTGGTAATTCGCAAGGCTTGAATATGAGCATTAATGATGAGAAACTTGAGTTTGCAACAGATGCCATAACACAAAACATCACGATTGAATTCAAGCAAAAATAACTGTGAGGAGTGGCTATCTCTAACGTCACTCCTTTTTCAAAGGAGAAAATTATAATGAATATTCCCAATCAATTGACCGTTCTACGTATTTTTCTGATTCCGATTTTTTTACTGCTTTTTTTAATACCATTTAATTGGGGAGAGTTTACTGTTTTAGGTGCAACAATTACAGTCGCACATTTAATTGCAACCATCGTCTTTATTGTTGCGTCGATTACAGATTGGTTAGATGGCTACTTAGCACGTAAATACAATCTTGTAACTAACTTTGGTAAGTTTGCTGATCCATTAGCTGATAAGTTGCTCGTCATGGCCGCTTTTATCGCATTAGTCGGTGCCGACATCATTCCATCATGGGCAGTGGTAATTATTGTCTCACGTGAATTAGCAATTACTGGTTTACGTCTGTTGTTAGCTGAAGGTGGCGAAGTGAATGCCGCCAACATGTTGGGTAAAATAAAAACGTTCACCCAATTAATTGCCATCCCATTATTAATGCTCAGTAATTTTCCGTTTGCAGCAACAGGTATTCGAGTTGATTTAATCATTTTTTATGTCTGTGTATTCTTTACAGTTTTATCGGGCGTTAACTATTTTTATCAAAACCGTCATGTGTTTAGCGATGGTTTTAAATAAGTCAGTTATTCGTATTTCTGTTACAAACGACGAAGGATAACAGTGTTCTTCTTTAGTCTCAAGTCGCTACACCTCCTGGTGTAGCGACTTTTTTTAGATACTGCTATAATAAAAAGAGAGGAAGTAAGGAGATGAGTCCATACGATGAACGCAGAAGTAATTGCAATCGGTACCGAACTTTTATTAGGACAAATTGTTAACACGAACGCGCAGTTTATTGCTCAGAAATTAGCCGATGCGGGGCATAATCTCTATTACCAAACAGTGGTAGGAGATAACGATAAACGTTTAACAGCTGTCTTTAAGCAAGCGCAACAACGCGCCGACTTAATTATCGTTACTGGTGGATTGGGACCGACACAAGATGATATCACGAAAGAGACGTTAGCCCGCCTGTTACAGCGCTCTTTAGTTAAAGATACGGTTGCTCTTGCAAAAATACAACAACATTTTGAAGGGCGTCAACAAGCGATGACGTCCAATAATTTACGACAAGCAGATGTGCTTGAAGGTGCAACTAGCTTAGCTAATAAAACCGGATTTGCGCCCGGTATGCTAATTGTTGACAAAGGAATTACCTATGTGTTAATGCCGGGTGTGCCACGCGAAATGAAACCGATGTTCGAGCATGTTATCGCAGAGTATCTAACACGTAATGCAACTCAACCAATTACATCACGGGTCTTGCGTTTTTACGGAATTGGTGAATCGCGGTTAGCAGACGTGTTAAATACATTAATTACGAACCAGACGAATCCGACACTGGCAACCTATGCTGGTACGTATGAGGTCAGTCTACGCATTAGTGCAGTCGCCAATCCATTGAAAACAGCTGCTGTCTTACTCGATGAAATGGAAGCAGAGGTGCAAGCGCTAGTCGGCAACTTCTTTTATGGCTATGGCGAAACAGGTCTGGAAGCGCGTGTTATCGAGCAATTAAAACAGAAGCAACTGACGCTATCGGCTGCTGAAAGTTTAACGGCAGGCTTGTTTCAAGCGACCATTGCTAATCATGCAGGTGTCTCTACTATTTTTAAAGGGGGGATGGTCACCTATGCAACATCCTTGAAAACCGACTTATTAGGGGTGGATGCAGCATTGATTGCGCGTGAGGGTGTCGTTAGCAAAGGGTGTGCGCAAGCAATGGCAGAGCAAATCCGTCTTCGCACCCAGCGGATATCGGTGTTAGTTTCACCGGTGTCGCTGGTCCAGGTGGCCAAGATGGACACCCAGCTGGAACGGTTTGGCTTGCTATTAGTACAAAAACAGAGACGACTGCTCATTTATATCACTTCAATGGCGACCGCCAGTCTAATCGTGAGCGGGCTGTAAAACAAGCCTTTTGGCTCTTGAATCAGCGTTTCTCTTAAGGCAATGACATATTTAAAACAGGGAATCATCATTTTAATTGCCGATATATTTCAAAAAAGCGAATATACGTTCGTTTTTTGCTTGTAATTAAAAGTGAAAACGTTTATAGTTAAAGGTATAGCAAAACAAATTTCGTTTTTATACGAAGGAGGAAATAGGTTGGATAATCGTCAAGCGGCCTTAGATCAGGCATTGAAACAAATTGAAAAACAATTTGGTAAAGGTTCTATTATGAAATTAGGTGAAAAAACTGATACAAATATAAAAACAATTCCAAGTGGTTCGTTAGCACTTGATGTGGCATTAGGTGTTGGTGGTTACCCACGTGGCCGTGTCATTGAAGTATATGGTCCAGAAAGTTCTGGTAAAACAACGGTTGCTCTCCATGCCATTGCAGAAGTACAAGAAAAAGGTGGTACAGCTGCTTTTATCGATGCAGAGCATGCCCTTGATCCAGCTTATGCAAAAAAACTAGGTGTGAACATTGATGAATTACTGTTATCTCAACCTGATACGGGTGAGCAAGCGCTCGAAATTTGTGAGGCACTTGTTCGTTCAGGTGCAATTGACATCGTTGTTATCGATTCCGTGGCAGCCTTAGTGCCTAAAGCAGAAATCGAAGGCGAGATGGGTGATTCGCACGTTGGTTTACAAGCGCGATTAATGTCTCAAGCCCTTCGTAAATTATCTGGTTCAATCAATAAATCAAAAACAATTGCTTTATTCATCAACCAAATTCGTGAAAAAGTCGGTGTTATGTTTGGTAACCCTGAAATTACACCCGGTGGACGTGCTCTTAAATTCTACGCATCTGTTCGTTTAGAAGTACGTCGTGCAGAGCAATTAAAACAAGGCACTGACATCATCGGTAATAAGACGCGTATTAAAGTTGTCAAAAACAAGGTCGCTCCGCCATTCCGTATTGCCGAAGTTGACATCGTCTACGGACAAGGAATCTCACGCGAAGGTGAAATCGTTGATATGGCCGCTGAACACGATATTATTGTTAAAAGTGGTTCGTGGTACTCATATGAAGGCGAACGTATTGGTCAAGGTCGTGAAAATGCGAAGCAATATTTACGTGAACATACTGAAGATCGTTTAGCGATTTATGAAAAAGTGCGTGATGCATATGGTATCGGTGCTGAGTTGCCAGAAGCTGCGACAGGTAAAGATGAGACCGACGCAACGGAAGATGACGAATAAGCTGATTCTCTAGCTGAGAGTGTCGTGATTTACGACACTCTTTTTTGTATTTATCAGTTATATTTGGACAACGAGTATTTCATCTGAAATTTTTTAAAAAAAGGCGATGTTAAGCGGTTTCATCGTCGTAAAATACTAATATTAAATGCATTTGAGTCAGACAAAGAAACTATTTCAAAAAAAAAAGGTAAAACTAAGAGATAAATAGCATTATTTATTTCACAAATTACCTTTTTATCGGTATAATGTAAATTGTAAGATAATTTAAAGCTAAATTATTTTACATAGCTAATCATTAATGTAGTGCGCTGTACAATAAGTCAGCCGACAATTTGACATGAATTATAAAAAGAATAAGAATGGAGGTGAATGTATGACCTACGTAATTGACATCATCCTCGTATTCCTTTTCTTGATCATTGGTCTTGTTGTAGGAAGAAAAATAGCGAATAATTCGAATCAACGTGATATGGAAGCTAACCGTAAAACGGCGGAGCACATTAAAGCGGATGCGCTAAAAGAAGCTGAAACTTTGAAGAAAGAGGCGCTTTTAGAAGCTAAAGAAGAAAATCAACGCTATCGAACTGAAACTGAGACTGAACTTCGCGAACGTCGTTTTGAAATTAAAACAAAAGAAACGCGTTTATTACAACGTGAAGAAATCCTTGATCGTAAAACCACGTCCTTAGAAAATAAAGAGGAAACAATTGAACGCAAAGAGGAAAAAATAACTCAGAAACAACAACTAATCGAAGAGAAAAAAGCTCAAGTTGAACAATTGGTCGAAAATGAACGCCAAGAACTTGAACGCATTTCGGCTTTAACGAAAGACCAAGCTAAAGATGAAATCTTAACGCTAACAGAAAAAGAGTTATCACACGATATGGCTGTGATGATTAAGGAAAGCGAAGATGATGCGAAAGAAACGGCCGATAAGAAAGCCAAAGATTTATTATCGTTAGCGATTCAACGTTCTGCTGCTGATTTTGTATCAGAAACAACAGTATCGGTTGTTAACCTACCTAACGATGAAATGAAGGGACGTATTATTGGGCGTGAAGGTCGTAACATTCGTACGATTGAAACATTAACAGGGATCGACTTAATCATTGATGATACACCCGAAGCTGTTATTTTATCAGGTTTTGATCCGGTCCGTCGTGAGATTGCCCGTATCGCGCTTGAAAAATTAGTAGAAGATGGTCGTATCCATCCTGCTCGAATCGAAGAAATGATTGATAAAGCACGGAAAGAAGTGGACGAACACATTCGTGAACTCGGAGAACAAGCAACCTTTGAGCTTGGGTTACACGCAGTTCATCCTGACCTTATTAAAATTTTAGGTCGCCTTCGTTACCGTACAAGTTATGGTCAAAACGTCTTGAATCACTCAATTGAAGTCGCACGATTAAGTGGGATTTTAGCGGGTGAGTTAGGCGAAGATGTTACGCTTGCTAAACGAGCTGGTTTATTCCATGATATCGGGAAAGCGATTGACCATGAAATTGAAGGCAGTCATGTTGAAATTGGTGTCGAACTTGCCACTAAGTATAAAGAACATGAAACAGTTATCAACGCGATTGCCTCGCATCATGGTGATACTGAGCCAACATCAATCATCTCTATCCTTGTGGCAGCGTCTGATGCTTTATCAGCAGCTCGTCCGGGTGCGCGTAGTGAAACGTTAGAAAATTACATTCATCGTTTAGAGCGTCTTGAAGCGATTCCAGAAAGTTTCAAAGGAGTCGAAAAAGCGTTTGCGATTCAAGCTGGTCGTGAAATTCGGGTCATTGTTAAGCCAGAAGACATCGATGATTTAGAATCGATTCGTCTGGCACGTGACATTCGTAAATCAATCGAAAATGAATTGAATTATCCAGGTCACATTAAGGTGACAGTTGTTCGTGAAACGAGAGCGGTTGAATACGCTAAATAAGATATGAAAAAGACCCCATTTAAAAATGGCTCTATGTCAGATAGTGTTGTTATTCAAAATTTAGTAAAATAAGTCATTTTTGCAGCTACCTTTTTTGGTAGCTGCTTTTTTTTGTAGTCATTCCTAATGTGAAGGACGCTTTCTGCGGGTGACCCTTCATCTTCTGCGCTCCGCTTGGGGTATTCAGCGGGCACTTTTCCCGCTAGAGTCGCCTTCACAAACGTCATGACGCTGCACGTTTATTATTGAGGTTTTCGCGTATTAAAAGACAGTAAAAGAGTCAATTAATTACGAGTTGGGAGCGATGCGTTTATGATTGAATCCGAGTAGAATCCTGTTTCTGAAATTTGAAAAGTTACGGTAACCAAAC
>NZ_AODH01000045.1 GCF_000525915.1 Brochothrix campestris FSL F6-1037
TCCTGGAACACCTTCACAACGCGGTCTAAACGAAAATTCTAATGGCATTTTGCGTCGAAATGGCTTCCCGAAAAAGATGGACTTTAACCAAGTTGACCAAAACTTCATTTCAGCTGTTGCTTCAAAAAGAAATCACATACCAAGAAAATCATTAAACTACCGGACACCATTGGAAGTGTTTTTGAGTTACGTAAATGAAGAACAATTGTCTAGCTTAAGTTGACAAGTCATATTCATTAAAAAAGGAATTGAAAAAGATATAGAATTTTATCAAAACAAACGATATGTCTCTAAATTTAATGGAGTAATTCCACTAGATTTTAGAAAAATAGGTAAATAAAAACGCCTAGAATTAATCTGGGCGTTTTTATTTACCATGTCTACTTGACAGGTAGTGGTTCATCAAATGATTAGCGAAAGTTATTTTGTTGTTTTAACAACCGTTAAGTCTGTATTGAAAAGTAGCAAACTTTGATATACTTAAATAGTATGAATAATCAGTCTTAAACTTTCATTAAGCACTCTAATAAATAGTGCTTAAATTAAATTGAAATGAGTAAGCGTTTACATTAAGCTAGAATTAGAGATAGGGGAGAACAACATGTTAGATTCAAAGACAGTTTCATTGATGGGTGTGCTGCTCGAACGGGGAAGTGTTTCATTAGCAGAATTTGCGATTGTCCATCAGTTAACCAAAAAGCAGGCTTGGTATGAAATTGAACAATTAAATGCACGTTTAGAGACAATCAGTGACGCACGCATTCAGTTGCATCTCGGTCAGCTAACCATCTCACCTCAATTACGGTCGGATTGGCTTGCTAACGTCTCGACTGCCTTAGTGTTAAATCATCACGAGCGGTGTCAACTCATTATTTTGTATACCTATATCAAGCAAACAGCAGTGTCACAGGTACATTATCAGCAACTCTTACAAATGAGTAAAAACTCTGTCGTGATTGCCTTAAAAAAAAGTGAAAGAGCAGTTAGGCCAGTTCTCCCTGGAACTCTCCTACTCGCGCCAACACGGTTATGCGATTACTGGGGCTGAACAAGCGATTCGTCGCTGTATTGAAACGACCTTACAAACAATGCGCCGTTCACCCCAATTTGAGCAATTGTTTGCCCTAGTTTTTTCGAAGTGGGGGCTGAAGCAGTCTACTGCTGATATGGCCGAACGTTTGACAACATTAGCTCAAACGCACAAAGTTAGCTTCGTTGCCGAACGATTTGAGCATCTCGTTGCAATGTTGTCGTTAGTACAGGTGGCTGAACAAACGGCACCGCTTGTGTTTACGGTCAAGCAAAAGCATTACGGCCAAAGCCATCGTTTACGAGTGATGGCTGAAACAATCGTCAAACAGCTGCGGCTAACCACAGATACGGCTGGCAATGTCATCTTTGTGACCGCCCAATTGTTAGCGAGTTTACAAGGTGAACACGAGCATCCACAACCAGAATTCAGACAGTTAACAGAGGCAATCATTGATGAAGTGCAGCGATTAACCTTAACGGTGTTTGAGCAACGTTCACAGCTGAGTGCGAGTCTTTATCAGCATGTCGTTCCTTGTTTTTACCGCCTGTTATTCGGGGCGTCGATTGCTAATCCTTATGTCGCGACAATTAAGGCTGAATATGCGGATCTTTATACGCTTGTTCACAAGGGGTTAAGGCCACTTGAAGCCGCGTTGGATACCACCTTGGAGGATGCTGAAATTGCCTACTTTACCATCCATTTTGGCGGACAGCTCCAGTTTCCAAGTAGAGAACGTCATATTAGGGCCTTAACCGTTTGTCCGAATGGCGTCAGTTCTTCGATAATTATGCAACAACAGTTACAGGACTTATTTCCGAGTATTGCCTTTGAAACGGTGCACAGTGTGAGCGATAGCCAACAGTTAGCCCCAGCGTCGTACGATCTTATTTTTTCAACCATCTATTTTCAAACGAGTAAACCACTTTATGTGACGAAACCAATTTTGAACCCGGTTGAAAAAGAACTGTTGAAACGTCAATTACAACGTGATTTTCAATTGCAACAGTCCCAAAATCAAATAAACGCGAATGATATTATCGCACTTGTTAAACGCCATGCTGACATCAAAGATGAAACAGCCCTTTTTAAAGGGATTTCGCGCTTGCTTAATGTTAGGCGGAAAGATGAAGGAGGAGTTAATTTGACCGATTTATTAATTAAAGACCACATTCAACAAAGTGACGAAGCATTATCGTGGCAGGCAGCCATCACGTTAGCAGCTCAACCGCTCCTTACTGATCATTATATTACGGCTGATTATGTCGCCGCCATGATTGCGATGGTTGAGGATGTTGGCCCGTATATTGTTCTCGCACCGCAAGTGGCTATTCCTCATGCGCGACCAGAAAACGGTGGCAAAAAACTGGGAATGAGCTTATTGCAAATGAAGGTGCCGGTTGATTTTGACCTGAAGCAAGAGGGCGGGGAAGAGTATCAGGTGAAACTGCTGTTCGTGCTAAGCACGGTTGATAATGACAGTCATCTGACCGCTTTAAAGCAATTATCTAATATTCTAGAAGATGATGAAACCATCGATGCTTTAATAAATGCCTCGTCAACTGACGAGTTACTAGCGATTATTAAATTAAAAGGGAGTGCTGACAATGATTAAAGTGATTACAGTGTGTGGCAATGGAATTGGGAGTAGCTTAATGTTGAAACTGAAGATTGAAGAAATTGCCAAGGCAAATGGCATCGAAATCGACGCTGAATCAATCGATTCAAATGCGGCTTCAGGTAAGGATGCTGATTTATTTGTGACGGTGAAGGAATTTGCAGATATTTTCAAACCCGATCAAAAGGTTGTCTTTACCCGTAGTTATATGAACCGTAAAAAAATTACCGAAGATGTGTTGCCAACCTTAATCGAGATGAACAATAACTAATAAGAGAGGAGGAATAACAATGGGATTTTTGGAATTTTTAAAAGATATGCTCAGTGAACCCGCTATTTTAATGGGATTAGTCGCAATGGTTGGTTTAATTGCGCTCAAGTCACCCGGTCATAAAGTCTTAACCGGTACACTTGGCCCAATTTTAGGTTATTTAATGCTATCTGCCGGTGCCAATGTTATTTCGAGTAATTTGGAACCGCTTTCTAAAATGATTGAAAAAGGTTTCCACATTAAGGGTGTTGTACCAAATAACGAAGCCATTACATCGGTTGCGCAAGACTTGCTCGGTGTTGAAACAATGAGTATTTTAGTTGTGGGGCTGCTGTTCAACTTATTAATTGCGCGTGTGACCCGTTATAAATATGTTTTTTTAACTGGCCATCACAGTTTCTTCATGGCTTGTCTGTTATCAGCAGTGCTCGGTGCAACGGGCTTTAGTGGCTGGCAAATGGTCGTTGTCGGTGGCTTCTTCTTAGGGGCGTGGTCAGCGATTTCACCAGCAATTGGCCAACGTTTCACCTTGAAAGTAACCGATGGTGATGAAGTTGCCCTTGGCCACTTCGGTAGTCTCGGTTATTACTTATCGGCTTTAATCGGCAAAGCGGTTGGCGGAAAAAGCGCCAGTACCGAAGATATTAAAGTGCCAGAAAAATACAGTTTCTTACGTAATACAACTATTTCAACTGGTTTAACGATGATTGTCTTTTACTTGATTGCAGCGATTGCAGCGGGTGGAGATTATGTATCAACGTTGTCTGATGGTAAGTCACCGTATATCTTTGCGGTGTTAAGTGGTTTACAGTTTGCCGTTGGTGTGGCGATTGTATACGCAGGTGTGCGAATGATCTTAGCTGATTTAATTCCAGCCTTCCAAGGGATTGCAACAAAATTGATTCCGAATGCAGTGCCAGCTGTCGATTGTGCGGTATTCTTCCCATATGCGCCAACAGCCGTTATTATCGGGTTTGTGAGTAGTTTTGTTGGTGGATTAATTGGGATGTTTGTGCTAGGTATTGCTGGTGGCGTGTTAATAATTCCAGGGCTCGTACCGCATTTCTTCTGTGGGGCAACAGCCGGTATTTTTGGTAATGCAACCGGTGGTCGTCGTGGTGCCGTTGTCGGCGCCTTCGTGAACGGATTACTGTTAGCATTCTTACCAGCCTTATTATTACCAGTACTCGGCGCATTAGGCTTCAGCAACACTACCTTCGGTGATGTCGATTTCGCTATTATCGGCCTCGCATTAGGTAAAGTGGGCGACATGATTGGTACTGGTGGGATTTATGGTTTAGCTGGCATCCTTGTGATTGTGCTTGCCTTACCAAGTATTTTACGCCCTTCTAAAGTGGCAGTTAATAATAGTGAGGAAGATTAAAAGTAAACAACTTGAAATGAGAGTTAAAGCAACAGAAGTTTCATTCGATTTTGTCTACAATCCAAAAAAAAAGCAAATTCTCTATCGAAAATCATCGGTAGAGAATTTGCTTTTTCTGTGAAAAGAGTAGACTGAATAGAAATACTGTTATATCCTCTCATGAAATCAGCTAACAGCTCGTAAATTTTAAGCTCTTTGCGAGCGATGGTAAATAATCGCCCGCACGCTCTTTCCAATTTATACGCTGTTGAACGACCTAGCAGAGTGTTTATCTTCAGTCTCAAGCCAATCAATCGATTGACTATTCTTTGGATGGTGCAACAGGCTTTTTTTGATACTCACTTTTCAACAAACCATAAAAAGCATAATCGCAAAATTTGCCTTTAAACCATTTATGTTGCCGAAGGGTGCCTTCATACTGTAAACCGAGTCGCTTCATCACGGCCGCCGAAGCGGGGTTGTTAATGTCGCAGTGCGACTCGACCTTGTTCAAACCTAAGGTTGAGAAGGCCAACTCTAAGAGTAATTGCCCAGCTTCAGTCATATAGCCCTGGCCTTGGTATGCCTTGTTTAGGGCATAACCAAGTTCGGCCCGTTGGTGTAGGGCATCCACCCGGAGGTCAATCGTACCGATCATCTTCTGTGAGTTGATGTGTTCAATCGCGAACTTACCAAGTGGATCACTCATGAAGAAGTTTGCTATCGACTCGCGTGTTTTGGCAAGTGAAGAATGGGTTTCAAAAATGAATTGTGTCGTCGTTGGATCACTAGCATACTCAAAAAGCGCAGTCGCGTCATTAAGTGTAACTGGGCGAAGCTTAATGCGCTTACCGTGCAACACGCTATGTTGTGCTAATAACATCTGTAATTTCGTATTGTCATTCATAGGAACGCCTCCAAGTAAGAGATTTTTAACAGTATAGCAAAATGACGCGACAAAGACAATCAAGCGATTGCTATAAAAAAATAAAAGATATAGAGTGATTATTTAGGTAGATGAAATTTTAAGCGTGTACAATACAGAAGCCTGTCTTTATTATCAAAGGAATGTATAGTTTTACGCTATTTATTTTTTGAGAAATTTAGTAAAAAAGGTAAGGTAGCATGATTAGAAAGTACTGAAAAGGGTTATGTTATAACAAAGGAAATCATAAGGAGGTAAGGATTTAGGTGACTCAATCGCAAATGCTTCATCCAGCGTTAGTGAAAATGATTTTGTTTAGTGGGCATCAAAAAAAGCTTGCTAGCAAAATGAGATTACCATTGTTTTTAAGTGGCAGCCAACTGGAGATTAGCCAGACATACAGTACAGTGAGCGAGATTGATAATTATCAAATCGTGTTCAAGGAATCTGCGCTTTTGACGCTTGAATTCGATACAATAGACTCAACTTTCGAAGGTGTTGTCAATCTCTACAATACGCAAACGAGTGAGGTGGTATCTCGTAATATATTTCAGAATGTATCTGCGCAGCAATTAAAAGTGAGTGTCACGCCTGGTCGTTATGACATTGAGGTAAAGGCGACGAGCGACGGTTATTATGCGTTATCCTCACGGCCGCTAATTAGCGAATATGATAATAATAACATGGTAAAGTTAAATGAATTGGATTTAGCAAAAACGAAACGGCATGTTAAATCTAGTGCGTCTGATAAAGGAAAACAGCTATATCGCTTCAGTGTTAGTGACAGTGGGGCGTTAAGACTAGCTATTAAAGCTGACAGTGCATTGATAGTGACGCTTTATACGAACGAACTGGTGACACAAGCTGTAACGTTCTGTGAGGTGTTAGACGTTCCCTTAACGACGTCATATTTGTTAGAACAAGGTACTTACTATCTTGAGATTTTAGAGGCGTGTTCACATAATCTTAGTGCATATACACTTTGCACAACTTTCGAAAAAACAGCTAATGTCAAATCGATTAAACCGCCACCACCGACGATAAAGCCACTGTTTAATGGTATGACAAATATTAAGGGTGTCGGTGAACCGTTGCGCCAAATTAAACTTGAGCTTGACGAGACCACGTATAATAGTCGGACAGACCAGAAAGGTTTTTTTGAAATAAAAACGCCGGTTTTACGTACTAATCAGCCGGTTAAGGTGTTTGCTTATGCTGTAAATGGTATTAGGAGTGATGTCGTAGCATTATTAGTTGCTAAGAGTGGCATCCTTGCATTGGAATCAAATGAATAATGGCGCAAACAAGAAGGAGGAACCTTAATGAATATTATCATCGCAATGGATGCTATGAAAGGGTCGTTATCGAGTGTCGCGGCAAATGAATTGATTGCCGCTGTGTTTAAAGCACATGGTCACCAAACATACACGATACCGATGGCTGATGGCGGAGAAGGAACAGCCCGGGCATTGCTGGCAAATGCGCCATCCGCCAGTTGGTGTCATACTGCTACGACATCCCCAATAGGGGATGTGATACAGGCGGAGTATGGTTGGGTCGCGGCGACTAAAACCGCTTATATCGATGTAAGTGCAGCCTCAGGTATTCAATTTAAGACGGAGACTGTTCATCCACAACATTATTCAAGTGCTGGTACCGGTGAATTAATCATGACGGCCTTGAATCAAGGGGCCCGCAAAATCGTTGTTGGTTTAGGTGGTAGTGCAACTGTGGACGGTGGAATGGGGCTTTTGTCTGTGCTTGGCGTTCGCTTTTATGATCGAACGGGTACTGTTTTAACTGGTAGCGCACAGCAGTTGGCTGAGATTGCCTACACTGATGTCACGCAACTCGATAAACGCTTGAAAGATGTCACGTTGATTGGTGCGGCAGATGTATCCAGTCCGTTAGTTGGGGCGGAGGGCGCTGTGTATCAGTTCGGTCCACAGAAAGGGTTTGCCCACGCTGAATTAGCTCAGCTAGATGAGGCGATGCAACATTATCTCGAAGTGACAACGGGTGAAGTTAACAGCTCGCCAGGCGATGGTGCTGCCGGCGGGATTGGCTTTGGTTTACGGCATTTTTTAGGGGCAAAACTAGTCTCAGGCGCAGATTTAATAGCTGAACAAGCGCATTTTACCGATGTACTTGAGAGTGCAGATTTGCTTATTACTGGTGAAGGTATGCTTGATCATCAAAGTTTAATTGGAAAACTGCCGCTGTCGTTAGCACGCAAAGCAAAGCAGTCGAAGGTGCCGGTTATCGCTTTGGTTGGCGGTGTTAGCGGCGATGCGGCACGATTCCGTTCAGACGGTGTAACGGTGGTGGTACCGATTGTGCAACGGGTCACTACAATCGATGAGGCAATCGACGAGGCAACAATCAATTTAACTGCTGCTGCTGAACGTGTTGCGTCGCTATTATCGTTACGCTAAAAATGTCTAAAATCAAAACTGTTATATAACAGAAAGTGACCTTTCGGAAACGAAAGGTTTTTTTGCGGTGATAAAACTGTTAATTCGGTTGTTTTTCGATTAAAAATAGCATCGAAACGTAAAAAATGATGAAAGAAATCGTTGAATATGTCCAAAAAAAGACGTCTTTTTGTAAGCGGTTACGTTATTATCTACTTTGAATTGTAAACCTTTACATTGTTTTGAGTTTGAAACTGATTTCACGTGAAAAATGCTATAAAAGCTTTTGTATCAGTGTTAATGTTGCTTTTTTGCCACCCACTTACGATGCTGTTTTTGATACTATTAAGGTGTAAAGAAAAGACAAATAAATGAAATGAGGCGTTTAACATGATTAAAACAACAGCGAACCAAACGGTCACTCAGTTATTATCTAATGCTAAAGAAGCCCAAGCAATTTATCGAACATTTACACAAGAACAGGTCGACAAAATCGTTCAAACTGTATCAGTACAGTTGAGTGCGGTTGCTGCAGAACTAGCAGAAGTAGCCCACCTTGAAACTGGCTTTGGTAATATAGCAGATAAAATCATTAAAAACAAATTTGCAGCAGAGGCGGTCTACAGCAGCATTAAAGCTGTGGCAACAGTCGGTGAAATAGCTCGTGACGAGAAAGCTAAGACAATTGACATTGCGATTCCGATGGGCATCATTGCCGGTTTGATTCCTTCTACCAATCCAACATCGACCGTTATTTATAAAGCATTAATCGCGTTAAAAACGCGTAATGCGATGATTTTTTCACCGCATCCAAAAGCATTGCAAGCGATTATTAAAGCGACACATTACGTCGAACGCGCAGCAGTGAGTGCGGGAGCGCCTGCCGGGCTGATTCAAGTTATTTCTGAGCCAAGCATTGCCGCAACAACTGAATTGATGCGTGCACCGGAGACCGCGCTCATTTTAGCAACCGGTGGTGAAGCGATGGTTAAAGCGGCTTATCAATCAGGGACACCGGCAATTGGTGTGGGTCAAGGAAATGCACCGGCATATATTGAACAATCAGCTAATGTTACAACAGCCGTTGCAACAATTATTCGTAGCAAAACGTTTGATTATGGGACAATTTGTGCATCAGAACAATCAATCGTCGTTGATAAAGCGATTAAATCAGCTGTTTTAACGGAACTGCAAAAACAAGGCGCCTACATTTTAACACGTTCACAAGCACATCAACTTGCCCGTTTTATCATGAAAGAAACAGGTGGAATGAATCCCGCATTTGTCGGTCAACCAGTCGCGACGATTGCCCGTTTAAGTGGCTTAACTATTCCAGTAGGCACAAAAGTCCTTGTTTCAGAAGAGCGGATTGAAACCATTGGCAAGAATGCATACTCGTGTGAAAAACTGATGCCTGTTTTAGGTATGTATACTGTGAACTCATGGGAAGAAGGCGTTGCGACTTGTAACGCGTTGCTCGGTAATGAAGGTGCCGGGCATACCGCCATTTTGCATTCGACCAACGAAGCATATATTTTAGACTTCGGTTTACAAATCGATGCCTCACGTATCCTTATAAATACGTTTGGCTCATTGGGTGCAATTGGTGCTTCAACAAGTTTACTGCCGTCATTAACCTTAGGCTGTGGGGCAGTGGGTGGCAGCAGCACTACCGATAACGTCAGTGTGATGAACTTGCTCAATATTAAACGCTTAGCATATGGTCAATAGAGAAACAAAAGGGAATGCAACCTGTTAGAAGCAAAAAAGCTGGAGAAAAATGAAAGTACTTAAAAGCCGTTTTAAACTGCAGTAATTGGATAAAATAACGTCTCGACTATTTTCCGTCGACCCGTTATTTTTGAAATCATCCAAGTTTAGGCTTTAAATACTAGAGGAATAAAAGTGAAATTAGCTTGATCAACGCTACCAAGCCTCAGTCTCAGACGATAACAATCGCAACAGTTGTTATCGTTTTTTGAGTGCCCTTTTTTAGCGCCGATCGTGTCGCTCTAAACATGCTATGATAGTAAGTGAAAAATACACTACCATGAAAATACATCAGAATAACAAAAAATCAGAAAGTAGGAAAGTTAAATGAACAGTCTCTTTAAAAAAACTAAAATTAAAAGCAGCCAATTTAAGTGAACTCGAACGCACCTTTTTGGAGGATGTAATGGCTCAACCTGAGTTGTTTATTACGAGTACGATTGATGCCGTTGCCAAACGTCTATTTATCTCGACTGCGACTATTAGCCGTTGCTGTAAGCAACTTGAGTTTGCCGGTTACCAACAATTCAAGTTCGCCGTCGCACAAGCACTCGAACATGAGACAGAGCTAGTCGTTGATGTCAAAACAGAGTCGTTAACGAGTCAAGCCGAGCGAATCGAACGCGAAATAAACGCGACAATTACGAACTTATCAGCCAACAAGGTTGCAGCGGCTGTTAGTCACATTATGGCAAGCCGATCAATTGAATTTTTCGGTGTCGGCGCCTCGTTGCCGCTCTGTCTTGAAGCGAGTCGCAAGTTGACCTTTGCTGGCAAGTTAAGTTCAGCTCGCAGTGATTGGGATGAATTAGAAATCGTTTCACAACGTCTCACGTCAGCTGATTTAGCGATTATCATTTCGTATTCGGGCGAAACAGAGCATGTCGTCCGCTACGCCACCGCTTTAAATGAGCGTCACGTGCCGATTATTTCATTGATTGGTAACGCGAACAGCAGCCTCGAAAAAAGAAGTGTTGTTACATTACGAGCCCATGTCACCAACGCTTACTACGGCGAACTCGATATGACCTCGCGGATACCTTTTCATGTCATCCTTGAATTAGTGTTACTAGAGTACTTGAAAGCGACCGGTGTCGAACGTTAATGTGTAAGTTTTTTCATAAAATGTAACTTTTACCGTAATATTGAAAACGCTTTCTTGTCTGTAGATGCCATGCTAAAGTAAAGGTATCATAAACGACGAAAGAAGGATGCATAATGAAAAAACAAAAATTTAGTGTTGGTGAATTTTTTCAAGGATTAGGCAAAACCTTTATGTTGCCGGTGGCGCTTCTTGCTTTCATGGGTCTAATGCTCGGCATTGGGAGTTCATTTAGTAGCCCGAGTACCATCGACAAGTTTCCCTTTTTAGATTATGCCTTTTTACAGGTGATTTTTCGTTTCATGTCTACAATTGGTGGTTTTGCTTTTACCTACTTACCACTGTTGTTCGCGATGGCAATTCCACTCGGACTTGCTCGCCAAGAAAAAGGCGTAGCGGCTTTCTCAGGGTTAGTCGGTTACATCATCATGCATTTATCAATTAACTTCTACTTAACAGAAACAAAGGGTTTGGCTGCTAGTGAACATCTACGCGAAGCTGGTCAAGGCATGGTGCTTGGAATCCAAACACTTGAGATGGGTGTGCTTGGCGGTATTATTGTCGGAATCATCGTCTATCTTTTACATAAACGCTTTTACACGATTCAACTGCCCGATGCGTTTGCTTTCTTCGGCGGTCCACGCTTCATCCCCATTATTAGTTCACTTGTATTAGCGATTGTCGGCATAATTCTGCCCATGATTTGGCCGTTTTTTGCGCTAGGTATCGCAGCAATTGGTGAGCTAATTCAAAAAGCAGGTGTGTTCGGTCCGTTCTTATTCGGTGCTGGCGAACGACTCTTGCTACCATTCGGTCTTCATCATATTTTAGTGGCAATGATTCGTTTCACCGAAGCAGGTGGGACAGAAGTGGTCAACGGCAATACGATTTCAGGTGCGCTTAATATCTTCTACGCACAATTACAATCAGGCGGCCCCATTAGTCCTGATGCAACAGCCTTCTTATCACAAGGGAAGATGCCAACCTTTATGTTTGGTCTCCCGGCAGCCGCGTTAGCAATGTATCAAGTGGCATTGCCAGAACGACGTTCAAAGGTGAAAGGGTTGCTTATTTCAGGTGTACTTGCCTGTTTCGTCACCGGGATTACTGAACCGATTGAATTTTTATTCCTCTTTATTGCCCCGGCCTTATACTTCTTCCATGTGATTATGACGGGTTTAGGCTTTATGGTAATGGCACTGTTGCATGTTGTTATCGGGAATACTGATGGCGGTGTGTTGGACTTTCTCATCTTTGGTGTGATGCAAGGGACTGATACAAAATGGTACCTCGTTATCCTCGTCGGTATCATTTGGTTTATTGTCTACTACCTCGTGTTTCGTTGGGCCATTAAAAAATTCAACCTTAAAACACCAGGTCGTGAACCGTTAACGAAGGATGAAATTGAACGGTCTGACGCAGAATTAAATCACGGCAAAGGCAGTCAATATGATGCCGCCCGCATTTTAAACGCCTTAGGTGGCGCAACGAATATTGCGGACTTAGATAACTGTATTACGCGCCTACGGTTAGTGGTCAATGACATGGGTGTCGTTAACGATGCCGAACTAACGGCCAGTGGTGCCCTCGGTGTAATGAAACTCGATGCCACGAGCTTACAGGTGATTATCGGTTCACAGGTGGCTGGGGTTAAAAATGAGATTGCACACTTAATGGAGGACGAACACCATGACAAAAACTAATTTTAACGCCGTAATCGACCGCAAAGGGACGTTTTGTACCCAATGGGATTACATTGAAGACCGTTTTGGGCAAGCCGACTTGCTGCCGTTCACCGTCTCAGATATGGATGTGCTCGTGGCTCCTGCCATCATGACCGCCCTCAACGAACGCATGCAACATCAATTATTTGGTTATACCCGCTGGAACCATGCGTATTACAAAGAGGCAATTACTAACTGGTATCACGAGCGTTATCAAACGACGATTGAATCCGATTGGCTTGTATACAGCCCAGCCGTGATTTTTTCGGTCGCTAAACTAATCGAGATGTGGTCGCAACCTGGTGAAGGTGTGCTCATTCAAACACCAGCCTACGATGCCTTCTTTAAGGTGATTGAAGCAAATGGTCGTCATGTGGTCGATAACCGTTTGCTCTATCAAGACGGTCAGTACACGATTGATTTTAGTGATTTAGAGACGAAGTTAGCATTGCCGACGACTCGCGTGCTCTTACTCTGTAGCCCGCATAATCCAACGGGGCGCGTCTGGACAACAGCTGAGCTGGCAGAAGTCATCACCCTTTGTGAACGTCATCACGTGAAGATTATTTCCGATGAAATCCACATGGATATTAGTCGTGCAAGTATCGCTGTTCATCCGCTCGTGCAACAACAGCGCTATTTGCAGCACATTGCCATCTGTACTTCGGCCAGTAAAACCTTCAATACACCCGGTTTGATTGGCTCGTATTGTGTCATTCCTTCTGAGATGGAGCGTGAACGTTTCTTGTATAGCCTTAAAAATAAAAACGGTCTCTCATCGACCAGTATCTTAGGGATGATTAGCACCGTTGCCGGGTATGAAGAAGGAGGCGATTGGCTCGATGACCTTAATACGCAGATAACGAGCAATCTCACCTTAATTAAAGACTTTTTAGCAGCTGAACTGCCAGCCATTCGGTTTAACATCCCTGAAGCAACCTATCTGGCGTGGCTCGATGTGAGCGGCTTAAATGTAACGGCTGCTGACCTCCAACATGCCTTGATTAACGTCGGTAAAGTCGCGATTATGCCAGGGTCGACCTATGATCCGCATAACGACCAGTTCATTCGCTTTAACGTTGGTTGCTCACGCGCAAAATTATTAGAGGGACTGCAACGACTTAAGCGTGCTGTGACTTTTTTAGAAAAAAAACAGCTGAGAGCGCTTACGAAAATAAGGGTTATTACTTGTCGCTATAACGATAACAGCGTATACTTTATGTTATAAAAGGTATAACTATTAGTTGGATATATCTGTGGCGTTATATAATGAAGGAGTGAATCGATGAATTTACGACATTTAATGATTTTTAAACAGGTAGCAAAGGATGGTAGTGTCACCTTGGCGGCGAATAACTTATTGTTAAGTCAACCGGCGGTATCACGCTCACTGAAAGAACTTGAAACCGAATTGAAGATTAGTTTATTTGATCGAGCAGCTGGTAAAATTCACCTCAATCAAGCCGGAAAGATGATTTTGGCCAAGGCGACAGCGGTTTTAAGTTTAATTGATGACATCTCAGAAATTTCCCATAAACTGGCTCAACAAAATAATTTACGGATTGGGAGCACAATTACGGTAGCGACATCACTCTTATCACAAATTATCAAAACACACGAGCAGCGCTATCCCGATAATAAGGTGACCGTTCAAATCGAAAATCCTGGTGATTTGGAACAGAAAATTTTAAACAATGAACTCGATCTAGCGATTGGTGAAGGCGTCAGTTCGTATGATAAAATCACTTCGGTGACAATTTCAGAATATGACCTCGTGTTTATTTGTTCGGTCAATAACCCACTGGCTCAAAAAGAGCGGGTGACGATTGATGATGTGCTTAAAGAACGTCTGTTATTACGCGAAAAAGGGAGTGCGATTCGTGACACCTTCGATAATTACCTTGCGATGCGGAACCTAAATCCCGAAGCACTGTGGACGAGCGTTAACTCGCCATCATTAATTCAGGCGGTCAGCGAAAATTTAGGTGTGTCGTTGCTGGCACCTGATATTGTACGCCAAGTACGGACGAATGATGCCGTTAAGATTTTAACCGTCGAAAACTTCCACTTAACGAACAGTATGAGTGTTATTTTTCGCAATGACAAAGCAAATCAACCTGGCGTTAAAGAGATGATAGCAATTGTACAAGAAATTGTGCAATGAAATGACCCCAGTCTTGGCGATAAAGACAAGAAAATAGTTAAAAAGCTCATTCACCTTCGAAAGCTGTCGATAGTGAATGAGCTTTTTTAGTTTAAATACCAACCCAACAAGACTGCCAAGTAAAAAGATAATTAGAATTAATTAAAGCAACGGCAGATTAACGGAGAAGAAGATGCAACTAACTTGAATAAGCGTCATGTTTTTAAAGGCAAAGATAATAACAAGAATAACGAGCAATAATGTAATAATTCGTTTAGGTGTAAAATAGGCTTTAAGATGCTCTAGCAGGCACCTCTGTTACAACCGTCTTAAATAAAGGAAGCGTAATGAGCAGGTTTAATGCCAACAAATAAGCACTTCATTAGTATTTCATTAACAGGAATGCTAAACTAGTTATCAAATGATAAGTGAAATGAGGTAAATCTGATGAAACGCTATCTTAAATTATATCTTAGCAGTGCCATCATTTTTTTGATTGTCGACTTAATTTGGTTAATTGGTGTGAATCAGCACTTTTATGCCCAACAACTAGGCTCATTAATGGGAGCCGTTCGACTGTTGCCTGCTGTGTTATTTTATATGCTTTTTATTGTGGGGTTATTATATTTTGTCATCCTCCCCGCCGTGGTTGCTAACCGTGTAGAACAGGCCGTCTACTCGGGTGCGCTGTTTGGCTTGATTTGTTATGCGACCTACGATCTAACAAATTTAGCCACATTGGCGCATTGGCCTGTACTCATCACTGTCACTGATTTAATCTGGGGCAGTTTTATCACGTCGTTGACTGCCGGCAGTGTGTCTTGGTTGGCGCTAAAACGCAACTGGTAGTTTATAAACAAAACAAGAGGAGACTATGAACAAGATGTTTAACATAACAAGCAACGACTTACTATACGCCTTTCAACAAGGGGCGCAAACAGTGATGCAACATACAACAGAACTCAATGATATTAATGTGTTCCCCGTTGCAGATGGTGATACCGGGAGCAACCTTGCCTCATTGATGCAAGCAATCGTTGCAATGAAGCAACACCCAGGCGAAACAAGCGCGGCCTGTGCCCATCGTATCGGTGAAACTGCCATTAAAGGGGCGCGTGGCAATTCTGGTATTATTGTTGCCCAATATTTAAACGGACTGGCAGCGGCGATACCGCCACAACCAGCAATCGCGTTGGCAACCTTTGCCGAAGCGGCCCAACAAGCAACGCGTAGTGCCTATCAAGCGATTAACAACCCGACGGAAGGTACGATGTTATCCGTGATGAAACAGTGGGGCGATCGTTTACAGCACGGTGTTCAACAGGAGCAGTCGTTTGGAACAGCCTTAACAAACGCGCTTAACGACGCCCAGCTTAGTGTGCAAGCAACGCCACAACAGTTGAAAACCTTAAAAACAAATGGGGTTGTGGATGCTGGTGCCCTCGGGTTTTACTATTTTATTAAAGGCGTGACGACCGCCTTGCTTAATCCGACTTCCGGGCCTTTTAAAGCAGCTGATATACGAGTAATCGGAACAATTACACCAACAGAACATCCGCTGACGACCGCTCCCATACAGCGTTATTGCACCGAACTACTCGTGATTGATTTAACGGTGTCGCAAGCCGAATTAAAACAATTGCTAAGCCGATTTGGTGATTCACTCGTGGTGGCAATGAGCCAACAGAGTGCCCGTATTCATCTCCATACAAACACACCTGCAGCCGTCGTTGCCGTCGTTAATCAGTATGGGCACATTAGCGAACAAAAGGTTGATGACATGGTGCTGCAATTTATGGTAAAACAGCATCGTCAGTCTCCGATTGCACTCGTGACCGACTCGATTGCAGACTTACCGGCTGAGTTTGTCTTGAACGAGCAAATCCAAGTGCTGCCGATGACCTTAAGGCTTGATGACCGCAGTTATCTCGACAAAGTGACGTTAACCGATCAACAGTTTTATGCTAACGTAAATACAACGGTAAAACAGTCGACGCAACCGCCGTTGGCCTTAATGATTCAACGACTCGAACGTCTCAAACAGGATTATAACGAAGTCATTATGGTGAGCGTGTCATCACAATTGAGTGGCACCTTTTCAGCGATGCAACGGGCTGCTGCTAGAGTCGCCAGTGCTGACTTTAAAATTGCCGTCCTTGACTCAAAGCAAAACAGTGTTGGTCAAGGTTTAATCGTGATGCAATTAGCCGAAGCACTCAAAGCGGGGCGGAATTTTGAGACGCTGATTCGCCTCGGAGAAGCATTAATTGCGCGGACGAAAATTGTTGTGAGCGTACCAAGCGTGGCCGCAATGATTCAATCTGGCCGTTTACCGAGTCGCCTCGGAAAAATCGCACAGCGGCTCCATTTGCAACCACTCATCGGTTTAACGGCTGCGGGGGCGGGTAAGGTGCAAGGGATTACGATTGGCACAAAGGCCAACGAACGCAAACTGCTACGTCATTTGCGCCGCCTGCAAAAGGAAAGCCCATTGCTACGCTATGCGGTTGTCCACGCTAATGCACCACAACGGGCAGCAGCGCTGGCACAGCGAGCAACAACACAGCTCGGCATCGCGCCAAGCTATCTTGAAAACATATCGGCCGTTATTGCAATGAGCGCTGGCGAAGGCTGCGTGGCGATTGCGGTAACAACCACTTAAGGAGGAATATCATGTCGCTCTACTTACTTGTGGCCTTGGCATTAGCCGGCTATTTTACACTGCTATTTATCATTGCTCAAATTATCCATAATAATGCCATTGTTGATTTGGCCTGGGGGCCGGGCTTTGTGCTGGTTGCTTGGATGGGTTATTTAGTGATGCCCACCAAAACGGTGCTAGCAACGATAGTCGTTAGCCTCGTTACGTTGTGGGGCTACGCCTGTTTGCCCATCTAGCAAAACGTAACATTGGCAAACCCGAAGATTATCGCTACGTCAACATGCGCAAACGGTGGGGCAACCAGTTTCCGATGTTAAAAGCCTATTTAAACGTGTTTGTCTTCCAAGGCGTGATTTTATACGTGTTGTCGCTGCCATTGTTTTTTATGATGACAGCCGAACCCTATCCATTGCACTGGTGGCATTACCTTGGCCTGCTCGTTTGGCTCATCGGTGCCTTCTATGAAGTCGTCGGCGATTGGCAACTCCAACAATTTAAAGCCAATCCAGCCAACAAAGGCAAACTCTTAACGACAGGTCTCTGGTCAACTACCCGCCACCCGAACTATTTTGGCGAAGCGCTGAGCTGGTGGGGCATCTACTTGTTAAGTATTACCTCAGTCGTATCATTAAGTGGCATTATTGGACCGCTCGGCATTACCTTGTTGTTATTGTTTGTATCAGGCGTGCCATTGCTTGAACAAAAATATAAAGATCGTCCCGATTTTCAAGCGTATGCAGCTAAGACCGCGAAGTTTTTTCCGGGGATAAAAAAGAACGCTTAGCGCTTATCTACAGTCTGGGAGCAAACAGTTAATGTTTGCTCCTTTTTAGTTTAATGTCGTTTAGTGCCAAGTATCAGTGTGCGGATGGTGATTGAAAAATACCTATCATGAGGTAAAAGATGACACCTTTTTTTAAAAAAAGGGGACTATTCTATAAGCAGATAGTTTTTAAGGGAGTGACTGAGTTGAGACGCATTTTATCAGCAACCGAACAACGGCAATTACACTTTATTGAAATTTTAGTGAAAACAGATGGCTGGATAATCCTCTCTGAAATTGCAAAGATGATTGGTTGCTCAGATCGTATCTTAAAAAGTGATGTGTATGAGATTAATCAAAAATTCACGCCCTTTATGATTGAAACATCAACAAAAAGGGGATTACGCATCAATTATCCCAGTCATTATTCAATTGACTTTGTGTACACTGTTACCTTAAATGAAAGTACAGGATTTAACATGCTAGAGCTGTTGTTTTTTAATAGCGAGCTAACAAAAACGACAATTCAAACAGAGTTAGATATTAGCGAGTCGACGTTAAAACGCGCGGTTAAAAAGATTAACAGCGTCTTGCAAGAACATCACGTTGCTATTTCAACAAATCCATATCAGCTTGTGGGCGATGAAAAGGCTGTTCGCAACTTAATGACGCATTTCTTTAAAGAAAAATACCCAAGCGGAAATCTCCCTTTTGCAGCTGAACAACGGCAGTTTATTACGAATTTTTTCAAACTAATGGCACAAAAACTTGACATCCGCTTGAATTATCCCGATCTTAATCTCATTAGAGCCGTTACGTTTGCGAATATATTACGAATTCAAAAGGGCTTTTCACTACCAGAAGTCACTACTGATACACCTTTCAATCCGATGGTATCAGACTTGTTGGCAGATAAGACATTCAGTGAAACATTTACCGCTCTATTTGGAATAGCGTTAACGCTTGAACGTTTTTGGGATATCTTTAATGTGTTTGCACAAACTGAATTTGTCTTGAGTGCCAGTGACTTACAAGCAAAGGCATTGGCGTACCCTGATACAATCGGACAAACGTTAACAAGTATTCAGTCTTTTTTAGAAAATTTTGCGATGAAATGGCAGGTTCCGATTGAAAATGTAGAAGGTATTGCCTACCAGATATATAACTTGACGGTTTGGTCGAGTGGCTTGAATTTTATTATTAATGATAAGAAGACGGCATTTATGGAATACATCACAGCCGAGTTTCGGATGTTTGTTACCAATCTTAAAACAACCTTATCGGCTTTGCCCTTTTTAGCAGAATATGAATGGCAAGATGCGATTTTAAATGAGTTCATCTATACGACAATTATTCACTGGCCTCATTTAACAGAGCATTTGATTAACCATATTAAACCGATTAAAGTCGGTATTTTTTGTGGTCAAGAATTTCAGCAAGCTCAGTTAATTGAAACACAACTGAAAGATCGCTTTGGCCATCATGTGACGAGTCGCATTATGCGTGATGAAGACAGTGATGAAACCAAAGGTGCAATAGAAACCTACGATGTGGTGTTATCAACCGTATCAAATTACCTTGTAAAAGATACATGTACGATTGCTGTTTCAAGTCTGCCCTCGATGAAACACTGGCGCCTAATTCAACAACTGATTGAAGCCGATCAAACAAACCAATCGTTTATCGTATCTAAATTCGTAGGTTAGGTAGCCTTGTACTTCTGCTTTTTTCGTGTCATAATAGCCAAGAGAGCAGTAAAGCAAAAGTAACGGGTCAGTATCAACTGATAATGTATCTATACGCGAAGTAGTGTTGTGCATGTTCGATGCGCAACACTCTTTTTTTTTTTGCCTATTGAGTAACACAAAGAAAAGAGGAAATATAAATGAGTTTAATGGTAATTGAGAACTTGAAATATGAACTGCCCGATAAGGTGTTATACGAAGAAGGCAACCTGCAATTAAATGCCGGTGATCATTTGGGTTTAGTTGGTAAAAACGGGGCGGGGAAAACAACCCTCCTTAAAATTTTAATGGGCGAAGTAATGCCAGATGAGGGCCGAATTGTGTGGGGACGACGAACATCGGTCGGCTACCTCCAACAACATCTGCAATTTAGTGAGGAAGAAACCATCATGACCTACTTGAAAACAGCCTTTGAACGTCTCTATCAAATGGAGGCAGAAATTGGCGCGATGTATTTGCGGATTGAAGCAGAACCGGAGTTGCTTGATAAGATTGGTGATATGCAAGAAGAACTCGAACAGCATGACTTTTATCAACTCGAGAGTAAGATTGAGACGATTGCAAGCGGACTTGGCATTCAGGCGATTGGTTTTGATCGCCGCTTGAATCAACTGAGTGGCGGGCAAAAATCGAAGGTGATGCTTGCGAAACTATTGCTCGAACAACCCGATGTGTTGCTGCTTGATGAGCCGACCAACTACTTGGATGATACACATATCGAATGGCTTACTAATTTCTTGAATCCGTTTCCGGGCAGTTTTGTCGTTATTTCGCATGACGAGGCCTTTTTGGATGGGATTACAAACTGTATATGTGACATTGAATTTAGTCGCATTAAAAAATACCCTGGCAACCTCCGCAAAGCCCTTAAACTTAAAACAGAAGCCAATGAACTGTATTTAAAAAAACTACCACCAACAACAAGAAAAAATCGAGAAGATGGAAAAATACATTCAAAAATATAAGGCCGGTTCACGGTCGACGATTGCTAAAAGTCGTGAAAAACAACTAAATCGGATTGAACGCCTCACACCACCGAGCACAGCAGCGACGGGCGAGTATGTTTTCCCGTATGTGAACACGAGTACCGATATGACGATTAGCATGCACCAACTTGAAATTGGGTACGAGCAACCGCTGTTGCCACCAATTACTCTAAGCATTACGACCGGTGAAAAAGTGTTAATTAAAGGCTTTAACGGTCTTGGCAAATCGACGCTCCTTAAAACAGTCTTAGGGCTGTTGCCATCGCTTGGTGGTGAAGCAGTCTTGCCGATGAATGGTAAAATCAATTATTTTTCGCAGGAACTTGAGTGGGATAATATTAATGATACCCCGTTTAGCTTTATTAAAGGGAAGATGCCGCATTTAACGACAAAAGAAGTGCGGAGCAAATTATCACGCAGTGGGTTAACGGCCGAACATGTCGAGAAACCGTTGGCACAATTAAGTGGCGGCGAGCAAACGAAGGTGAAACTATGTGCGATGACACTTGTGAATAGTCACATCTTAGTAATGGATGAACCGACCAACCACTTGGATAAAGAAACGAAACGTGCCTTGAGCGTTGCCGTAACGAACTTTCCGGGTACCGTCTTACTCGTCTCGCACGAAAAACACTTCTATGAAGGTGTTGTGAGCAAGATTGTTGATGTTGAAAGCTTACAGTTGAACAAAATGTAGCAATAAGTTTGGGTGGATTAGATGGATTAGTAATCATCTCTGGTAAAGGGTGTTTACTCGTCTTTTTTTTGATTTAGCAAAAAAATATTTATGCAGACACAATTTATCGACCGTCTATCTAATTTACCAATATCTTGTAGCTTTTTAAACGCTGGTGGTAGCTATTCACTCAACGTAATGAAAAAAGAGTTCCAAGTGTTTTAGTTATATAGATGAATAAATAAACGGAAAAAAGAGGTCGTTTTTTAAGTTGAAAAGTCAAATGTATAGGTTTTTAAACCAATAAGATTGATGTATTCAGATGGAGATGAATCTCTTTTAATGTGTGTATAAATAGTGCATAGACAGGGTAAGCTAGCTCTCAATATTTTTTACATCGTAGCTTATATTATGTTATGTTCTGTTCTAGATTGACAATGAAAATATAATTTGAATTCTGATATCTTAAAAACAAGCTAATTAAATATTTTCAAGGAAGGAACATTACATTGAAAAACATTGGGCAGATTTCAAAAAAATATGGTATATCGACGCGTACACTTCGTTATTACGAAGAAGAGAATTTAATCAAAAGTGTGAAGAAGCAACAACGTTTTTATTGTGAATCGGAAGTTGAACGTATTGAGCGTATTATTTATTTAAGAAAACATAAATTCACCATCAAGGAAATAAAAGATATTTTACTGCATCCTTTATTTATCGACGATCTGCTTAAATATATTTATATTCGTCGGCTAAAAACAAAAATAGCAACGTTGGAGATGGAATTAGAAAAATTAACAGAAGAAATTTCTAAGGAAAATATTTGTGGAATCGATACTTCCCAGATGAGTTCGAATATTTTAGAAGATTTAAATAGTGATGAGAATGCGATAGCGCTTAATAAACGTTTTTTTTGAATTGTATGACAGAAAAGAAAACGTAACAGAAGAAGAAAAAATCGCCTTTGTAGAGTCCTTTATTCAACTGAATTTAAAACATAAGATCATTTTTGAAAAGGTTTATTTCAGATCACGTATCGATAGGGTTAAATATGTCAAGTTTGATAGACAAAAAGATTTTTTTTTTCCAAATGATAAAGATATATGTTGCCCACACAAATAGAAGTTAAAGTATCTCTTGTTCTTAAGTCATCTGTTTAGTCGAAAAAACAGTTGAATTGTTCTCATCAACTTCATTTGTAACTTTTATGTATTCTGAGTCAATTGATAAGAATAAACTAAAAGAGCATTGTTCTATTTAGCATTGGAGTTCAAAGTGAATAAAAAGCAAATTCTCTATCGAAAGTCATCGATAGAGAATTTGCTTTTTTTGTTATAGTTACTAAAATATGAGTGGATTTTAACAAAACAATCCCCAATTTTAGTGTTTAGTGACTGAAAAAACAGGTAGGCTTAAAACGACTCGGAAATGGACCATTATCCTAAAGAATAGTATATGGTATTTCCTCTGAAAAAAACGGAACTAGTTGACATTGACGTTACGTCAACTAGTAAAGTAATGGTTATAAACTAAGAAAAGGGGGAGTTATTAATGACAAAAATCATACGAATTTTGATGGCACTAGTTTTGATCTTTCAAATACTAGTACCGATAAAGACTGTCGCGGCTACGACGAATGTTAATTCGACAGAAGAAGCAACCTCATCAGCTTTGACTAATGCTAAAACGACATCTTCTGACAATGATGCAAGTCAAACAGCAAGCGAGCAAGCCAAAACAGAACCAATTGAAAAGAACTCAAATCAGTTGGAGAGCGTAGAAGAGTCAAGCAATACAAAAACTAAAACGGAGTCATCTAACACGGAAGCGATTAATGTGGACTTCTCTATGAAGCCTATAGCTGACAGTGTGTTAGCGGGTAATGTGGCAAGTTTTGAAAACATCCTTCGTGTAACAGGGCCAAATACAGTTGTGAAAAATATGACCTTAACATACAAAATCGAGGGATTAGAAACAGGTAAGGTGACATTTGATGCTTCAAAAGAAGTGTTGGAAAAATTATCGATTGATGGTGTTATGCCATCATACAATCAAGAATCGAGCACCTTAACCTATCAATTTAAGGAACTTCATACGGGAATAGCCTACAAAAATAATTTAGAAATCGATAGCAACATCGGTTACATAAAAGAACAGCAAGTGAAAATTGTCGGACAGCTAGAAATCGACTCTGAAACTAAGAGTGAGAAAGAAGCGACAGTTCTTATTAAAGGCACGACAAATGTCGCTTTAAAACAAGATCATGAAGGTATCAATTTAAAAGACAGTGATAATATTGTTTGGACATTAAATCTACATGCACTTAAGAAAAAAGGGATAATCTTTTTAAAAGAAAATAGTGAGCTTATTATCGAACAAAAAATTCCGGACGGTCTTATTTATCAGTCAGATAATGCTAACGGAAGTTACGATGCAGCGAAAAAAAATTGTTGTATTTAAAGTGCCGACACCGAGCATTGCAATGCAAGAGCATACGATATTAGATAATGATTATTTTTCTGATATGCCAACCATAAAAATTAATACTAAAGTAAGTAAAAAATTTAGTGGCGAAAAGACATTTGAAACTTCTGCAACAGTATCTGGTGAAAATGTGACGGAAGGTGCTGACCATACGTTTAGCTTTGAATCAAATAAAGAAAAAGTTACAGTTTATGGTACTGTAACACCTTCTATTCCAGATGGTGTTGGAAGTGAAGGCGCACCATTCCATAGAGGACCTGCCAAATCCAATATTAGCTACGAAGAAGCCAATTACACTTGGACAATTAATCCATCTGCATCTTTGCAAATTTATCCAGGAGATAGTGTGATTTTTAACACGAATACGAACTTTTTTTAATGCAACGAGTAAAACAAAACGCATGAAGCAATTGCGTACAAGTTATACCCCGAGTAGCAAGCTATCTTTCGAAGGCATGGAATTAAAGTTAGTTGCACGTCTGCAAGATAAAGCGGTTCCTTATACGCCAGATCAATACGCCAACCCTAAATTAACATATACTCTGGGATTAACAGTCAATGGCGTGTACATTGACTATGCACAAACAAAACCAGAACTATTGAAAAATATAGCATCAGATAAGAAATTAAGTCTAACTCGTGAAAGTCTCGGCTTAAAAGAGTCAGATAAAGTAACGAAGTTTGATTTTCGAATAAACAATGCAGAGCCGCTTACACTAATGAGTATCCAGCTTAAATTTAAAGCGAATGAAGATGCTGTAGGCCAAGCCGTTAATCATTATTGGGGCTTTGCTCAAGGTTATAACACTAAGGGAGAGGTAGTATCAAAAAAATTCGAAAATACTGATTCAAAAGAATACTATGGAGACCGCTCAATTACAATTAAATCCAACAAGGATAAAAAAATAGAAGTGGTTGATAATGCGATTACATACACTAAAGAAACTGGAGGCGCAGTTAAAGCCGGCGATAATTATGTCAAGGCTCATATTTTAACAAGTAAGGATCAGCCACCTTTTAATAAGGCAGTTTCTTATGTATTGTTACCAATTGGTTCCCTTTGGAATCAAGACAAAGAACTAAAACCTGATGTTCCAACAAATCTTTCACCATCAGTGACTAAAATAACAGATAATTATAACAACACAGGCCGTCAATTATTGAAAATTGACTGGGGTGGCGACATATTGGCTAATAAAAACGTGTCATTACAAATACCGATTACCGTATCGGAAAACTCGCCATCTGTGTTAACTCCGAAAATTTATACGTATGGAGAAAATACGAATATTCAAATCCTCTCAACAACACAAGAGTTGTCAAACGGAACAGTAGTTGAAACTAATGAGGATCTAATGAATGCAGATTATCCTAAGGAACATGTTAGAATAAAGTCTGAAAATGATTATTACCTTACTAATAACAATAATTTAATCGTTGACAAAGTAATAAAAACAGCAAATGATAAGAGTTTTTCAAGAGAAAGCATCGCTTTTTCTGGTGAAAAAGTCCAGTATAAAATAACAATTAAAAATATGACAAATAAAGATTTTCAAAGATTGGCACTTTTAGATGTTCTTCCTGCGATTGATGATATAGGAATAACAGATAATAGCATTCGAGGTAGTCAATTTAGTTTGGAATTAACTGGACCAATTATTGTGCCAGATAGTTGGAAAGATAGTGTTAAAATAATGTACAGTGAATCAAAAAATCCTAAACGAGCAAATATTTTATATAATAAAGTTAAGCCAAGTGACATTACACAGCCGCAAGAATCTACCACAGCTGAAGATGCGACATGGATAGAAACGCCTAGTGACTATACTAAAATTAAAAGCGTTAAGCTTGAGCTAAAAGAAGGGCACGAATTTTTAAGTCATGAAAATATTGCCTTGCTTTTTAATATGAAAGCACCAGATTATGCTCTAGCGGCTAGCAAAGCAACAAATGAATTAGTGGCATGGAACTCTGTCGCTGTTGTTGCTGATGGTTTACCAGTCGTTGAACCATACAAGGTTGGTTTGAAATTACTGCAAAGTGAAGGTCAGTTAGAAGCTACAAAACAAGTGTTTGATACAAATAATGAAGCGATAGATCATCAAGAAGTACAGGTTGGAGATACCATTAACTATCGTATTAAGGCAAAAAATAAAGGTACTGAAAATACGATTATTAACAAGGTGAAAATTGGCGATGCGATTCCAGCAGGACTCGTGTATCAACCAGGCAGCCTGAAAGTAACCGGAGTTGATGGCAAAGAAAAAGCGTTAACAGATGATGCGGTTACCGGTCAAAAACTAGCGACAGGTGACCTCGGGTCACTCAAAGGTGGCGAAAGCCTCTTCATCAGTTTCAAAGTGAAAGTAAGTGCGGAAGCTAAAGGCAAGGTTGTCAACGTGGCAACAGTCGATGGCAATGTGCCGCCGCCAACACCAGGTGAGCCAGATGTGCCACTTGTGCCAGAAAAACCAACCACTGATATTAACGTTCCACCAGGTCAAGTGAGCGGTGAGAAGTTAGTTAACAACAAAACAAAAGCAACAGCGCACGTCGGTGATACACTCAACTACAGTATTAAACTGACGCATGAGGCTGGAAGTGGCCCATGGGTTGGTCAAGTGGTAGATAAATTACCGAATCATGTGAGCTATGTACCAAACAGTACGACCATTGACGGCAAAGTAGTCGCCGACAAAGGAATTTGGAACGAACAAACGTTGACGGTGAAAGAGCTCCGTTTAACAAACGAAACAGCAACCGCAGTGATTGCCTTTA
>NZ_AODH01000046.1 GCF_000525915.1 Brochothrix campestris FSL F6-1037
CCAGAGTTAAAAAGCCCAACGCCTTGAGACGTTGGCTTTTATGCAGACGGATCAACCTGGAATTGTGGTCGTGCCGATTTCGGCGATACGGAAACGGATGACACCGGTACAACAGTGGCGCTCCAGTCAGCAAACATTTGAAGTTGGTGGCGAAATGGAGTTAGCCGTCTTTCATCAAAAGATGATTGAAACCGGTTATACGATGGTTGATAAAGTTTCGTTACAAGGTGAGTACAGTGTTCGTGGTGGTATTATCGATGTGTTTCCGATGACGGAGAGTCATCCACTACGGTTGGAGTTGTTTGATACTGACATTGATTCGATTCGTTCGTTTGATATTGATAGTCAACGTTCACTTGAAACGAAAGAGCGTTTCACGTTATTGCCAGCAAAAGAATGGGTGTTAACAGCAGGTGATCGTGACTATTTAACGAAGCAAGTACAAAAAGAACTAAAAAAAAGCCGTTAAAAAGGTGAAGAACGAAGCCGATCAATTACACTTGATTGAACGCGTAGAGACCGACTTGATGCAATTAACAGAAGGACAAATTCCGACTGATGTTGTTAAATACAATGCCTATTTTTATGCAGAACCTGCGTCGTTATTAGATTACGCGGCTACAGACAGTATTCTTGTGCTCGATGAAATGGCACGGTTACAAGAAACCGATGAGCAATTACGGCAAGAAGAAATCAATTGGCTGTTGGATGGTATTTCGCGTTCGGAAATCATGCCGCAAACGACGATTCATCAACCGTTGGCTACCGTGCTTAAACAGGCTGAAGGCCCACGGATATACTTATCGCTCTTTCAAAAAACAATGGGTAATTATCGCGTGTATCAGTCGACCAATTTTGTCTATAAACAAATGCAACAATTCCATGGGCAAATGCCCGCAGTGCAAACGGAAATGGCGAGCTGGCAAAATAATGAGATGGCGGTTGTTGTGGTAGCGCCGTCGGCTGAACGGATCGCTAAAATAAAAGGCACCTTTAGTGACTATGAGCTCGAGACGCAGTTGCTAGATGAAAATGCGACATTGGTTCGTGGGAAAATTCAATTGGTGACGGGGCAGTTGAATGAAGGGTTTGAGTTGCCGTTAGCGCATTTAGCGGTTGTAACCGATGCCGAATTGTTTGGTCATAAAACAAAGGTAGCGCCACGACGCCAAAAAATGTCGAATGCTGAACGGATTAAAGACTATAGCGAACTCAAAGTCGGCGATTACGTCGTCCATGTTAATCATGGGGTCGGACGTTATGTCGGGATGGAAACACTTGAAATTAAAGGGATCCATAAGGATTATTTACTCATTATTTATCGCGGTGAGGATAAGTTATACATTCCGGTTGAACAGCTTGAGCTTGTCCAAAAATACGTTGGATCAGAAGGAAAAACGCCGAAAGTTAATAAGCTTGGAGGCGCAGAATGGCAACGAGTAACTGCGCGCGTCAAAAAATCAGTCATTGATATTGCTGATGATTTAATTAAGTTGTATGCCAAACGCGAAGCTGAGAAAGGCTTCGCTTATAGTCCGGATGATGCCTTAATGCGAGAGTTCGAAGCTGCTTTTCCGTATGAAGCGACCGAAGATCAACAACGTTCAGTTAAAGAGATTAAACGCGACATGGAAACCGCCCGTCCGATGGATCGCTTGTTGGTCGGTGACGTTGGTTATGGTAAAACGGAAGTTGCATTAAGGGCTGCCTTCAAGGCGATGATGGACGGTAAACAGGTGGCGATATTAGTACCAACAACGATTTTGGCACAGCAACATTACGATACGATGGTTTCGCGGTTTGCGAATTTTCCGATTAATGTCGGCTTGTTAAGTCGCTTCCGCACAAAGAAACAGCAGGAAGAAACGATTGCTGGCTTAGGTTCAGGTAAGATTGACATCGTTGTCGGAACGCATCGTTTGTTATCAAAGGACGTTGCTTATCGCGATCTCGGTTTACTAATTGTTGATGAAGAACAACGATTTGGTGTGACACATAAGGAGAAGTTAAAACAACTGCGGGCGAACGTTGATGTGCTGACGTTAACAGCGACACCGATTCCACGAACCTTGCATATGTCAATGGTTGGGGTGCGCGATTTATCAGTGATTGAAACGCCACCGGCCAACCGTTTTCCGATTCAGACGTATGTCGTCGAACAAAATGATTTTCTAATTAAAGAAGCAATTGAGCGTGAATTAGCTCGGTCGGGTCAAGTGTACTATTTACATAATCGGGTCGATAGTATCGTACAAAAAGCGGATCGCATTCAGGCATTAGTGCCGCATGCACGGGTTGGTTATGCCCACGGTCAAATGAATGAAAATGAATTAGAGTCGACGATTTTACGCTTTTTAGAAAATGAATTTGATGTGCTCGTCACGACGACAATTATTGAAACCGGTGTCGATATTCCTAATGTTAATACGCTGTTAATTGAAAATGCCGATCATATGGGTTTGTCGCAGTTGTATCAATTACGTGGTCGTGTCGGTCGTTCGAATCGGATTGCTTACGCCTACTTTATGCATGAAAAAAACAAGGTGTTGCGTGAAGAGGCAGAGAAACGTCTGCAAGCCATTAAAGAGTTTACTGAATTAGGTTCAGGTTTTAAAATTGCGATGCGCGATTTGAGCATTCGTGGTGCCGGTAACATCTTAGGTGCCCAACAACATGGCTTTATTGATTCCGTAGGTTTTGATATGTATTCTCAAATGTTGAGTGATGCGATTAAAGAACGGATGCCAAAAGTTGGCGAGGGTGAAATAAACGAACAAACGGTTGAAATCGATCTGCCGTTAGATGCCTATCTTCCAGATTATTACATTGAGGATAGCCGTCAAAAAATCGAGATGTATAAACGATTCCGTCAAATTACGACGCCACATGATTTGATGCAGTTACAAGATGATATGATGGATCGTTTTGGCGAATATCCACAACAGGTTAATGATTTGTTTGCTGTTGCTGAGATGAAATTAAATGCTGAAAAAGTCGGGATTGAATCGATTAAAATGACTAAAAAAGTGATTACAATGTTGTTAACCGTGGAGGCAACACAGTTAATTGATGGGGCGAAAGTATTTAAAGCCCTTGATATGTTAGGGCGTCAGTCGGGTGTTGGTATGGAAGCAGACCGTTTGGTGATTACGTATCGCCTGCCTGGTTTGGATCCGTCACAATGGTTGCCCGTCTTGAATCGTTTTATTACGCAGATGACACAGACAACTAAGACGCAATGATAGTGACTGAAAAGGAGGGATAGGCAGAATGATAAACAGGAATAAAAAGGAGACACTGTTTCAAGGGGCATTAATTTTAACGTTGGCCTCCTTGTTGTCGAAAGTATTATCGGCTGTCTATCGCGTTCCCTTTCAAAATATGGTCGGTGATGAAGGGTTTTATATTTTTCAACAGGCTTATCCGTTTTACGGCATTAGCATGACTTTATCGCTGACAGCTGCACCACTATTTTTATCAAAGTTGATGGCTGAACACAGTGACGATAACGCCAAACAACGCTATTTATTGCAACAGGGGCAACGTTATTTGACCTTGCTTGGTTTTGTGTTGTTCAGCGTGCTTTTTTTCGGGGCCACAGTCATTGCCCGGTTGATGGGGGATGTTGAATTAGCCGGCATTGTTAAGGTGACGAGTGTCACTTACTTATTACTGCCATTTTTAGGCAGTTATCGTGGCTATTATCAAGGGTTGAATAATATGACACCGACCGCGATCTCACAAGCAATCGAACAGCTCATCCGTGTTTTTATTATTATTGTTGCAGCCTACATCGGCGTACATGTATTGACAATATCACTGTATCGTGTGGGTGAACTGGCAATGTCCGGTGCCATTATAGGTGGCCTTGTCGCAGCGTTCTTATTATGGCGCTTTGATGGCAAACGCTATCCACACGAACGAGTAAAACAACAGGTACAGCTTGAACTGCCAAGTGGGATTTGGCGTGATATGATAGCGGTTTTAATTACGAGTGCGTTATTGATTTGGTTTCAGATGGCAGATGCATTTCAAGTGTATCGTTTATTGGTCGAGCAAGGGATGGCAGGCGAACAAGCTAAAATCATCAAAGGGATCTATGACCGTGGTCAGCCGCTTATTCAGCTCGGCGCCGTTGTTGTGACGAGTTTTAGTCTCTCAATTATTCCGATGATTTCTCAGGCAAGGATACGTCAGCAACGCATGACGATCGAACGGCTCGTTTCTTTCTTTATGCGAACGGGTATCGCTTTAGGTGTAGCGATTACGGCCGCATTAGTGATGATGATGCCGACCTTGAACTATGTGTTGTTTGCAGATTATGAGGGCGTGAGCACCTTGCGGATTCTGGTAGGAGGATTGCTGTTATTAACGTTATTAATTATCGTGACGAGTGTGTTACAAGGGTTTAATATAATTAAAGCGCCAGCGATGGCGGCAGCCTGTGGCATTGGCGTTAAGCTCTATCTCAATCACTTATGGATTGGCCCATACGGTATTAGTGGTAGTGCTTGGGCAACCAATGTGGCCTTGCTCGTTAGTCTTTTTATTAGTACGCTGATTTTAAGACGATTCGTCTCGTTTCGTGTACCGACCTGGCAGTTTGTTGCCAAACTAAGTGTGTGTGTGATGCTAATGTTGGTACCACTTGCTATAATAGAAAGTGTGCCACTCTTACAGCAACATCGTTTGTTGGGATTGCTCGGTATTCTCGTCGCAAGTAGCGTAGGAGCCGTGGTGTTCATTGTGGCTGCCTCCTTCTGGCGTGTAATTACACCGCAAGATATTGTGTTGTTACCGCTTGGACGAACGCTCTTAAACTATGTAAAGAAAAGGAAAAGGTGATACTAAATGGATGTAACAATGAGATTAGATAAGTTTTTAAAAATATCACGCATCATTAAACGCCGTGCTGTGGCGAAAGAAGCTGCTGAAAAAGGGCGGATTCAAATTAATGGCACTATCGCTAAACCGAGTGCAAACGTTAAGATTGGCGATGAGTTAACGATACAATTTGGCACGAAGATTATTACGGCAAAGGTTGAGCGTTTAGATACATCAACAAAAAAAAGAAGATGCCGAAAAAATGTACTCGCTCATTAGCTAACCCTTAGATAGACGAACGATTGAACACTTTTGATAGACGCTAAACGAGGTGTGTGATACGATGAAAGCGCATTTTTTTGAAATTGTGTTACTTTCAGCAATGGTTGAATGTTATAATACACGTATATCAGACCGTCAATTGTTTTTTGGTTATTTTTAGCTGTTAGCAATAGACAAAAAAAGACTAAACTTGCTATTCTAAAGAGAGAGCGACTTGTCGTTTGAAGTGGGGTGAAACAATGTCGAAAGCGAGACCATCGGTGACGCAATTAAACAATGACTACGTCAAAAGTAAGTCAGTGGATGAAAAACGTCATAAAAAGTTCAAGCTAGTTATGAGACGTCGTTTATTGTTTTATTTGGCAATAATACTGCTTGTTGTAGGTACGCTTGTGTTTAACGTTGTTAAACAACAGATGCGCTTAACAACAAATAAAGCAGAGAGTATTAAATTAGAAAAAAAATACGAACAGTTAGTCAAGCAAGAGGCAACATACAAACAACAGGTGGAGCAATTAAAAGACCCTGAATATGTCGCTAAATTGGCACGTAGTGAGTATTATTTATCAAAAAAAGGTGAGATTATCTTCACAATCCCATCAAAAGAAGACTAATCAATAGCTATAAATGATTCACAAAATATAGGTATAATTAAATTAAGAAGGAGCATTCTATTTATGTCGATTGAAGTAGGTACTAAGGTAACGGGTAAAGTGACAGGAATTACAAATTTTGGAGCTTTTGTGGAACTTGAAGGTGGCAAGACAGGTCTTGTTCATATTAGTGAAGTTGCAGATAGCTATGTTAAAGATATCCATGATATTTTAACTGTCGGTGATGAAGTCACTGTTAAAGTTATGAACGTAGGTGATGATGGTAAGATTGGTTTGTCTATCCGTCGTGCAATTGATAAGCCTGAAAGTGAAAAAAGCGCATCATCAAGTTATTCTGCACGTAAACCGAGAGCAGCGGTTAAAAAACCCACTTTCGAAAAACCTGAAGATTTCGAATCGAAAATGTCGCGTTTCTTAAAAGATAGTGATGAACGATTGACAACAATCAAACGTCAAAGTGAATCAAAACGTGGCGGTAGAGGTGCTCGTCGCGGCTAGTCCGTGCACGTGCAGTAAGGCTACAACAGCGATGAACTAATTAAGGCTAGTCGAAGGAGTAGTCCTTACCACCAGCACCGATGTATTCGTACACGGTGCTTTTTTTAAGGAGAGCGAGCGATATGTTACATGATAAGGTGAAACAGTATTGTGATAAGCACGACTTAATCAGACCAGGGGAGCGCTATCTCCTGGCTATTTCTGGTGGCGTTGATTCAATGGCACTGCTGCATTATTTTGCAACACATTTTTCAAACAATCAACTAGCGGTCGTTAATGTTAATCATCAATTACGAAATGAAGCTTACCAAGAAGCAAAACTGGTCCAAGCCACCTGTCAGTCAAACGGCATTGCGTATATTAGTAAAACGATTGACGTGAAGATGTTAAAGCATGAAGTTAATATGGGGGTTGAGGCTGCAGCTCGTATCGGTCGCTATCGCTGTTTCGAAGAGGCGTTAGCTGAAACGAACAGTGACGTAATCGTCTTAGCTCATCATGCCGATGACCAAAGTGAAACAATCTTAATGCGCTTGACCCGTGGTAGTCACGGTAGCGGCTATGCAGGTATGCCTCAACAACGGTCATTTTCAACCGGTCGGCTCATTCGTCCATTTTTAGCAGTGAGCAAAAAGGAACTGAAGCACTATGTGGAACAGCACAATATCGCTTTTTTAGAAGATGCCTCTAATGCGACAGACGATGTGACGCGTAATCGTTTTCGTCACCATATACTGCCGTTATTACACCAAGAAAATGCTCAATTAAATACCCATCTTAGTCAGTTTCATGAGGATATCATTTTGCGAGAAGGTTTTATTACAACACTGATTGAACGGGCGTTTACAGCAGTGGCCCAAACACAAACCCAGCAAAGTTATTTGCTCAATATCACCGCATTTAAGGCGGAACACCAGCTAATTCAGGAGGGGATTATTCGGCGGATACTGAGTGAATTACTGCCGCATAATCATCTGCAATTAACACGACGTTTAGTCGCGAATGCATTGGATTTATTGAAAGGAAGCACTCCGTCTGCTAAACTGTATTTACCGTCGCAATTAAGACTACAACGGGAGTATGACGAAGCCTACTTCTATTTCGAAACAGCTTCGTCCGAGGTTGTAGCCGATTGTTATACCTTAGGTAAGGATGAGTCACTGTTGATGGCTAATGGACAAACGATTAGCTGTCGACCGTGTTCGGCGATTTCCTCAGAAACTGAAGGTGAATCGTTTATCATCAATGACAATGCGGTGTTATTTCCTTTAACCATCCGTACACGTTTACAAGGTGACCGAGTACGCTTGAAGGGAATGGACGGACGTAAAAAAGTGAAAAAACTCTTTATTGATCAAAAAATACCGCGGCAACAGCGTGAACAACAAATCGTCGTCGTTGATGCAACTGGTGAAATTATTTGGTTGCCAGGTATGCAATCGACTATTTATGAAACAGCAATCGATAAGAGTCAAAATCAATATATTATAAAAATAGTCTAGGAGGACAACGACATGCGTGAAGATATTTTAGAAGTATTAATTTCTGAAGAAGAGATTGCTCAAAAGGTAAAAGAATTAGGTCAAGATTTAACGGTGACATACAAGGATAAATTCCCACTGGTGATCGGAATTTTAAAAGGTGCGACACCATTTATGATGGACCTTGTACGACAAATTGATACACAGTTAGAGTTTGATTTTATGGATGTTTCAAGTTATGGTGTCGGTACTTCATCAAGCGGTGAAGTTAAAATCATTAAAGACTTAGATGCATCCGTTGAAGGTCGCGATTTAATTATTGTTGAAGATATTATTGATAGTGGTCGTACACTTGCTTACTTAATGAATATGTTGAAAAATCGTAAAGCACGTTCAATCCAATTGGTGACATTATTAGATAAACCAGCCGGTCGTGTGGTTGATATCGAAGTTGATCATGCGTGTTTTAATGTGCCAAATGAATTTGTAGTTGGTTATGGCCTAGATTATGCAGAACGTTACCGTAATCTGCCGTACATTGGTATACTTAAACCAGAAGTATACAGTAATTAAGCGTAAGTGAATAAAGGTCAAATTATTGGGAATAAAAAAACCTTTATGCTATTATTAATGTAGCTTTTCAAGCGAAAAGACAAGGTATCGTAAGCGTTTTGAATAAAAATAAGCGATTTAAGAGTGTAAGTGCTAGTGTAGACGTATGAATCAGTGAAGTTAATTGAAAGTCGACTTTTTTTTGATGAGAAGTCAATTGGGAGATAACTATTGATCTTAGGGAACACTTACATCAGAGGAGGTAAGGAATGAACCGTATTTTTAAACAAGGTATACTGTATGTGATTGTACTTGTAGTAATTGTAGGGATTGTTAACTTTATTAGTGGTGATAAAAACCAAACACGTGACATTCGTTACGATGAATTCACAACAGCCTTAAAAGACAATAAAGTAGAGTCTTACTCTATTAAACCAAGTCGTGGTGTTTTTCTAATTGAGGGTACATATAAAGACAGTACAGCTAAGAAAACATCCAATAAAGACAAAGAGGCGTTAACATTTACGACATTCTCGGTTGACTCTGAGGTAACGATTGCTGACATTAAAGCAGACACGGCCAAAGGTGTTAAAACTGAAATATTACCGCAGGATCAACAAAGCGGTTGGATTACCTTCTTAACAACGTTATTACCATTCTTACTCTTGATTCTCTTTATCTTCTTTATGATGAGTCAAGCCCAAGGCGGCGGTGGCGGCGGCAAAATGATGAACTTTGGTAAGAGTAAAGCTAAACTGTATGACAACTCTAAAATCAAAGTGCGTTTTGCCGATGTTGCAGGTGCTGATGAAGAGAAACAAGAACTTGTGGAAGTGGTTGATTTCTTAAAAGATCCTCGTAAGTTTGCGAGTCTAGGTGCTAAAATTCCGAAAGGTGTTTTATTAGTCGGACCTCCGGGTACCGGTAAAACCCTCCTAGCGAAAGCTGTTGCAGGCGAAGCTGGGACACCATTCTTCTCTATTAGTGGTTCTGACTTCGTTGAAATGTTTGTCGGTGTCGGTGCATCACGTGTACGTGATTTATTCGAACAAGCGAAGAAAAATGCGCCGTGTATCATCTTCATTGATGAAATTGATGCAGTTGGTCGCCAACGTGGTGCTGGTGTCGGTGGGGGTCACGATGAACGTGAGCAAACATTGAATCAATTACTCGTTGAAATGGATGGGTTCCAAGGCAACGAAGGCATCATTATGATTGCCGCAACTAACCGTGCAGATGTGCTTGACCCAGCCCTCTTGCGTCCCGGCCGTTTTGACCGTCAAATTACGGTTGATCGTCCTGATGTTAAAGGCCGTGAAGCAGTCTTGAAAGTTCATGCACGTAACAAGCCATTAGCTGCTGATGTTGATTTAAAAGCGATTGCCCAACGTACACCAGGTTTTTCTGGTGCCGACTTAGAAAACCTTCTAAATGAAGGGGCGCTTGTGGCCGCTCGTCGCGATAAAACTAAAATTGATATGACGGATATTGACGAAGCAACGGATCGTGTGATTGCTGGTCCAGCGAAGAAAAATCGTGTCATTAGTAAAAAAAGAACGCACAACAGTTGCTTATCATGAAGCCGGCCATACAATTATTGGTACTGTGCTTGATGAAGCTGAGACCGTTCATAAAGTAACGATTGTCCCTCGTGGTCAAGCGGGTGGTTATGCCGTAATGATGCCGAAAGAAGATCGTTTCTTACTCACTAAAAACGAGTTGCTTGACCGTATTACTGGTTTGTTAGGTGGTCGTGTCGCTGAAGATGTTACTTTTGGTGAAGTATCAACCGGAGCAAGTAATGACTTTGAACGTGCAACTGAGATGGCCCATCGAATGGTGACTGAATGGGGTATGAGCGATAAAATCGGTCCACTTCAATTCAAAGGCAGCAACGATAATGTCTTCTTAGGTCGTGACATGGGTGGCGGTAAAGGCTTCTCTGATCAAATCGCATTTGTGATCGACTCAGAAGTGCAACGCATCATTAACGAATGTTACGCACGTGCCAAAGAAATTTTAACAACGCATCAAGTGCAATTAGAAACAATTGCTCAAAAATTACTTGAAATTGAAACATTGAATGCAAAAGAAATCCGCAGTCTCTTTGATACTGGTGAAATGCCCGTGGCAGAAGATGACACAGTCGTAGCTGAAGCGCAAGAAGTTGTTGTTGAAGCTGTTGGCGATGCAGATGTTGCTGCGACTGTTGATGAACAAGTGATTGAAAAAACCGAAGATAAACAATAACACATAGACAAGCATGAGTGAGTCGCGCAATGCGTGGCTCGCTTTTTGTATAAAGGAGCGTATAAAAAATGGCAGATTATTTAGTAAGAGCACTCGCATGTAATTCACAGGTGCGTGCATTCGCAGCATTAACAACAGAAACAGTCGGTGAGGCGCAACGTCGTCACCAAACATTACCAGTGACATCGGCAGCCTAGGTCGAACCATGACGGGTGCTTTAATGTTAGGTATGAGCGGTAAAGGCGATCAAAAAATCACCTTGAAAATCGAAGGCGATGGTCCAATTGGTGCCATTATTGCTGATAGTGATGCTCATGGTAAAATTCGTGGTTACGTGCAAAATCCAGGTGTTCATTTTACGGAGTTAAATGAGCATGGCAAGTTGGATGTGCGCCGCGGTGTCGGTACAACCGGAACAGTGACTGTTACAAAAGATATCGGTATGCGTGAAAAAATCAACGGGCAAGTACCCTTGATTTCAGGTGAAATCAGTGAAGATATTACCTATTACTTAGCTACGAGTGAACAAATTCCTTCAGCTGTTGGTGCGGGTGTGTTAGTCAATCCAGATGCTTCGATTCAAGCGGCCGGAGGCTTTATGATTCAGTTGTTACCGAATGCTTCGGATGAGGTGATTACTCACATTGAGCAACAATTGGCCAATATGCCAACGATTTCGAAATTGATTGATGCGGGACGTACACCTGAAGAAATTCTCGTGGATATTTTAGGTGATGATGTAAAAATCATTGAAAAAGTACCGGTATCGTTTGAGTGTGTTTGTTCAAAAGAACGATTTGGAAACGCGATTATCTCATTAGGTGAAAAAGAGATTCGTGACATGATTGATGAAGATGGCGGAGCGGAGGCTTGCTGCCAGTTCTGTGGCAATAAATATAACTTTTCAGTAGCGGATTTAGAGGGGTTAATTACCGAGAGCAAAAACTAAATCGCTAATCTTGACAAGAATGGTAGGAATTGATAAAGTTAGGGTAATAAGATGATACGAGGGAGTGTTAATGATGGCAATTTATGAATCTGCATTAGACCTAGTCGGTCACACACCGATTGTAAAATTAAACCGTTTAGTAACTGAAGGTTCGGCGGATGTTTACGTTAAATTGGAGTATCAAAATCCTGGTGGCAGCATTAAAGATCGGATTGCGAAAGCGATGATTGAAGATGCTGAAAAAGCTGGTTTATTAAAAGCCGGTGATACGATTGTTGAGCCTACTAGTGGTAACACGGGTATTGGTTTAGCGTTTGTGGCAGCGGTAAAAGGCTATGCTTCAGTGTTTGTGATGCCGGATACGATGAGTGTAGAGCGTCGTAAATTGCTAGAAGCTTATGGTGCTAAATTAGTGTTAACACCAGGGTCTGAAGGAATGAAGGGTGCGATTGCGAAAGCAAAAGAATTATCTGCAACAGATGGTTACTTCATGCCACAACAATTTAGTAACCCGTCGAATCCTGCGATTCATGAAGCGACAACGGGACCTGAAATCATTGCTGACTTTGGTGAAACAGGCTTAGATGCCTTTATCGCTGGTGTTGGTACAGGTGGAACAGTAACTGGCGTGGGTCACGTCTTAAAACAAGCCAATCCAAACATTAGAATCTATGCTCTTGAACCATTGGAATCACCTGTTTTAGCAGGTGGTCAACCAAGCCCACATAAAATTCAAGGAATCGGTGCTGGTTTTGTCCCAGATACATTAGATACAAAGGTTTATGATGGTATTTTACAAGTGGCAAGTGAAGATGCCTTGAAAACGGCACGTCTTGTGGCCAAGGAAGAAGGCTTATTAGTTGGTATTTCTTCAGGTGCAACTATTCATGCGGCACTAGAACAAGCGAAACAATTAGGTGCCGGTAAAAAAGTATTGGCGATTGTAGCTAGTAATGGTGAACGTTACTTGAGTACACCACTTTATGAGTTCGACGATCAAGTATGAATTTGCAAGCAATAGCGAAAAAGATTACCTCAAGCAATTGAGGTAATCTTTTTTTGTTCGATAGGATTTCTGTGCAAGATAGCGTAAAATAAAGACAGATAGTATTTAGGGAGGGACACAAATGGCTCTTAAATGGAATAAACCACATCCAACGTATGTGATGGGGATTTTAAATGTTACCCCCGACTCTTTTTCGGATGGCGGAGACTATCATCGTCATGATTTAGCGGTGCAACGTGCGCAACAGTTATATGCAGATGGTGCGGATTTGATTGACGTTGGCGGTGTGTCGACGCGTCCGGGCTATTCACCGGTGAGCGTGACAGCAGAACTGGCTCGGGTCATCCCGGTTATCGATCAAATAATGAGTACGAAACCACTACCTTTGTCTGTTGATACTTACCGTGCTGAAGTCGCTTATCAGGCGATTCTTAAAGGGGCGACCATTATTAATGATCAATGGCGGGCGACCTATGATAACGAGATGGCCAGTGTAGCGGCAGAACAACACGTTCCAATTGTTTTGATGCACAACCGCGAGGACGCGCGCTACACTCATTTTTTTGATGAATACCTTGAAGATATGCAAGAAAGTATTGCAATTTGTTTGAAGGCAGGTGTTGCTCGCGATAAAATCATTTTAGATCCGGGTTTTGGTTTTGTTAAAACAGCCCAACAGAACCTCGAAGTGACCCGTCGTCTCCCTGAATTGGTGGCGCTAGGGTATGATGTTTTATATGCGCCAAGCCGTAAGCGGACGATTGGTGCGATGTTAGGCGACTTACCAGTAACTGAACGGATGGAAGGCACTGGTGCGATGGTTAATTATGCAATGATGCAAGGTGCTGCGGCAGTGCGCGTGCATGATGTGCGAGCAATTGCACGAATGATACGGGTGATGGACATTATGACACGAAAGGTTGAGTGGGATGGATAAAATATATTTAACGAATTGTGAATTTTATGGTTTTCATGGGGTATTGCCGGAAGAAACAACATTAGGTCAGCGGTTTAATATTTCCTTAGTATTAGAAGTCGATACGAAAGCAGCGGGCATTAGCGACGATGTTAAAGATACGGTCAGTTATGCGGAAGTGTTTGAAACGATGCGTGTTATCGTTGAAACTGAGCGTTATTTATTGTTAGAAGCCTTGAGTGAACGGTTAGCGACTGTTATTTTGCAGCGTTATGCTTTAATTGCCGCTTTGACAGTGACAACCGTCAAACCGCGTCCGCCGATTAACGGTCATTTTGATTCGGTTGCAGTTGAAATTAGACGAGAGCGTGGCGATTTGTAATGGAAACAGCTTATTTAAGTTTAGGGAGTAACATGGGGGATCGACGCGGATTTTTAGCGAAGGCTTATACGCAGATTAATGCCTTGGTAGGAGTTTCAATTAAACAAACCTCATCGATTTATGATACGCCACCCTGGGGATACACAGAACAAGCGACCTTTTATAACTGTGTGTTTGAAATTGAGACGAGCTTGAGTGCAACGGCCTTGTTAGCGGCAGTGCTAGAAATCGAGTTGGACTTAGGGCGAGAGCGTCTGTTTAAGTATGGTCCGCGAGTGATTGATATCGATATTTTATTGTATGGCGAAGCAAGCTATGCCACAGCCGACCTTGTGGTGCCACATCCACATATGTATGAACGTGCCTTTGTATTAGTGCCGTTGAAAGAGATTGCACCGCAGTTGGTAACGCAAGACTATCCAGCCTTGCAAGAGGCGGATACAATTGTTAAGGTTGCCGAACCGTTGCAATAATGTTGCGATTTTAGGCAAAGATATGTTAGTATTAGTATGCCTAAAAGATAAATTTCACAAAAAACATTAGACATCTAGCTAATGTTTTTTTTATAGCGAAAGTTAGAGGCGTCTATGCAGCTTGAATGCGATGAACATCATTGCATCAGTGCTGAAACAAGCGAATCGTTGAATGCATTCAGACGATTCATCTAGCCCACAAAAAGAATGAAGAGGAGTGTCACGCTGTTATGAATCAACCACATGAAGAAATGAATGATCAGTTACAAGTGCGTCGTGAAAAATTGCAACATCTATATGATGAGGGAGTTAATCCGTTCGGCCAAAAATTTGAGCGCACAGCTGACTCAAAAACAATTAATGCTGAATATGCTGACTTTGACAAGGAAGCCTTAGAAGAAAAAGCGATTGAAGTCACCGTTGCTGGTCGTTTGATGACGAAACGTGGCAAAGGTAAAGTCGGTTTCGCACACATTCAAGATCGCTATGGTCGTATTCAACTGTATATCCGTAAAGATGCTGTTGGTGACGAGGATTATGCCGTCTTCAAAATTGCTGATTTAGGCGACATCGTCGGTATTACCGGTTTACTGATGCGTACGAATACAGGTGAATTAACCATTAAAGCGACTGCCTATACTATTTTAAGCAAATCATTACGTCCGTTACCGGATAAATATCATGGTTTAACAGATGTTGAACAAATTTACCGTCAGCGTTATTTGGACTTGATTGCTAATAATGAAAGTCGCGAACGTTTTGTTCAACGTAGTAAAATCATCCGTGCGTTACGTGAATACTTTGCTCAAAAAGAATACATGGAAGTTGAAACACCGACCTTGCACTCCGTGGCAGGTGGTGCCGCAGCTAAACCATTTATGACGCATCACAATGCCTTAGATATTGATATGAATTTACGCATTGCGTTGGAGTTACACTTGAAACGTTTAATCGTCGGTGGTTTAGAACGGGTTTATGAGATTGGTCGCGTTTTCCGTAATGAAGGTACGAGCACACGTCATAACCCTGAGTTTACAATGCTTGAATCATACGCAGCTTATGAGGATTTTGAAGATGTGATGAACTTAACTGAAGGTGCATTTGTGTACTGTGCTGAAGAAGTGTTAGGGACAAGTAAAATTACTTACGGTGAATATGAACTCGATTTAGGAAAAAAATGGACGCGCATCCACATGGTAGAAGCAATCAAACAATATGCTGGTGTCGATCTTTGGCATGTTGATACGACTGAAGCACGTCGTTTAGCGAAAGAAAACAATGTTCCTATCACTGATCATATGACGTACGGACACATTGTCAATGAATTTTTCGAAGTATTTGTGGAAGAAAAATTGATTGAGCCAACTTTTGTGTATGGTCATCCGTTAGAAATTTCGCCATTAGCGAAGAAAAACGTTGAAGATCCACGTTTTACTGATCGTTTTGAATTATTCATTGTGGGACGTGAACACGCAAATGCGTTTAGTGAGTTGAATGATCCGATTGATCAACGCGAACGTTTTACTGCTCAAATTAAAGAACGTGAAGCAGGTAATGATGAAGCGCATGAAATGGATGAAGATTTCCTTGAAGCACTAGAATACGGTATGCCACCAACAGGTGGTTTAGGTATCGGTGTCGATCGCATGATTATGTTGTTAACTAATGCGGCATCGATTCGTGATGTATTATTATTCCCAACAATGCGTCCGCACGATAAATAAGCAGATTCTGACACACGCACATCTTAATGTAGCGTGTGTTTTTTTAATTTCAATAAAAATCGTTTGAAAGCATTGACAGTCACGACATATCATTGTATTATATAAAAGTTAGCTCAGCTAATTCGAATGAAATCTTAAATGATTATCACATCGAAAGTTGTTGACTATATCCAATGGATATGATATTATAAATGAGGTTGAGACAGATGTGATTGTTTGTTTAAACAGGCATTAATAATTTCAACAAAGTTGTTGACATCACAGTCATTAACGTGATATTATGTATGAGTTGCAACAGTTAGGAATGACTTGGAGCGGCGAAAAACATTTTGGAAAAGTTATTGACACGATAGCTGCTAAATGATATACTAAAGTAGTTGTCAGCGAGAGCCGATAACGATTGACCTTTGAAAACTGAACGAACAAAAAGATGTTATATGCTTAAACTCTTAGGAGTTTAACCAATTAATTTCGTAACGACAATAAGTAATAAATTTTTAGCTAGCGAACTAGTTAAGGATCATTTGACGGTTTA
>NZ_AODH01000047.1 GCF_000525915.1 Brochothrix campestris FSL F6-1037
TCACTGTCGCACTATCTTCAAAACCATTCAAGTGATACGTCACTGTATATGTTCCTGCTTTATCTGTGTTAACCGTTCCGCTGATTGTTCCACCCGCTGCTTTGAATTCTGCAAACGTTAATTCAGCTCCGGTTTTATCTGTTGCGTGTTTAAAGCTATCTTTTTCGCTCCATGTTTCACCTGCATAAAGTGTCACATTTTGTGCCGCAACACTTGTTTCGTTCTCTAAAACAGTCACTGTCGCACTATCTTCAAAACCATTCAAGTGATACGTCACTGTATATGTTCCTGCTTTATCTGTGTTCACATCGTGACTAACGGTGCCGCCCGCTGCCTTAAATTCTGCAAACGTGAGTTCAGTACCAGTTTTATCGGTTGCTAATTGAAAACTATCTGCTTCCGTCCATGATTCACCAACATAGAGAGTGACTGCCTGTGCTTTCACGGCTGTTTCATTCGCAAGTACAGTGACTGTTGCTGTTTCAGTTTTACCATTTAATAGATAATTAACCGTATACACACCAGTTACACTTGTATCGACATCGTGAGAAATTGTTCCACCCGCTGCCTTGAATTCTGCAAACGTTAATTCAGCTCCGGTTTTATCAGTCGCTGTCTTGAAACCATCGGCTTCATCCCATGATTCACCGACATGAATGGTTGCATCATTTGTCATAATACTGGTTTCATCCGCTTTAATCGTAACAGTTGCCGTTTCACTGTATTCCCACTCGCCTAACGCGTTTAAGATACCAATTTCAACCTGATGACTCCCTGGTTTTGATGTGTCGAGTTCTTGCGTTTGTTCTCCATTAATTGTGTAGTGGGTTACTTCAGCAGCGTTGACTGTTTCTCCATCTTTGTTGACCACGTATTTAAAAGGGGCATTACTATCAAACGTGTCACCAACATACAAGGTAACATCTTGTAATTCAACAGCTGTTTGGTCAGACTTAACTGTCACAGTAGCCGAATCACTGTATGTCCACTTACCACTCCCATCGAGTATGACAATTCTCACCTTATGAGTCCCAGGTTTAGATGTATCAAGTTCTTGAGTGACTTCCTCGTTGATGTAGTAAAAATCAACGTCTGCTGCTTTAACGGGTTGCCCCTCTTTATCGACCACATTTTTAAAAGGGGCGTTACTATCAAACGCTTGCCCTACATACAGTGACACATCTTGTAATTCAGTTTGTGTTTGATCCGTAATAACCGTTACATTGACCACTTCTTCAACTTCGTTCAGTGTGTAGGTAACTGGATAAACACCCGGAACGTCACGGTTCACGTTATGAGAGACAGTACCTCCGGCTGCAATAAAACCGTTATAATCAAGCTGATTGCCGGCTTTGTCGGTTGCAGCTGTAAAACTATCGGCTGCTACCCAATCACTGCCTTGGTAAATTGAGAGGTTAACGACATCAATTGTCGTTAAATCGTTAAGCACTGTTACTGTCGAGACTTTGGTTTCGTTATTCAACCCAAAAGTCACGGTGTAAGTCCCCGCCACACTTGTATCAACGGTAGAGTTCACCGTGCCACCGGCTGCGATAAACTGTTCATAAGTTAATGCTTCACCATCAGCATTGAGAGCACCATTAAACAATGTTTTTGGCTCAAATATTTCGTTTAAGTTCAGCTCATGTTCTTCGATAATATCAAGCGCTGTAAAATCTTGCATTGCAGTTACTTTTATTGAACCAAGCACTTTCATATTACGATTAATATTATAAGATGGCCCTTCGGTGTTCCAAACATAACCTTTTTGTAGAAACGCTGTCTTAATCATTAAATCTAAATTAATCGTGGTTACAGTATTAGCTGGCACAACCTTTAGTTGCGTGACTACGATATCCACTAATTCCCGACCATTCGTAGCAAATGAAACACTGTAATTTCCCGTTGCATCCACACCGCTACCACTGATGTATGACGGTGCTTCTGTAAACACAGTGTAAAAACCAATTTGAGCAACTGAACCATGCATGTAGTTGAAGTCCTTAATACCTGTATTAAAATAATCGACCGGTAGAATTGTTCCAACCGCATTATCCATTTCAACAGAAATATTATTTAATCTTTGTTCTAATTCCGTTTGAAAGGCTGGTGCGATGAGTTGATCATGTGTTTTTTCGGCTTCTTCTTGTGGATCTTGCCTCGTCTTAATTTCACCACTTGTTTCATCTGCATAAACTGGCACAGAAATGGCTGAGACACCTGTGGAATATACCATCACCCCAATAATTAGTTTCAGTGACAATTTGTTTAGTTTCACTTTCATTTCCTTGTCCTCCCTCTTTTATCTACTTATGTAGTAGCATAACTGAAATATTATATCAAAGGGGGCCATCCTTTTCCCATCGAAAGGAAATTCTCTGTTTTTTAAAACAACAGGGACATAAAATGACCCCTTCTTAACTCTTCCCTTAAACGATGAGCTTTAAACTTTCTCGTTTTTTTTTTATAAAAACAAGAAAACATCATTAGACTATAACGTAACTCACATTCTCTGAGGTTCATTGCCTTTCACTAACAAATCAAACAAGATCAAACGAAAAAAGATCCCATTCGAACATGCCAAATGGGATCTTTGAGACTAAATAAACTGCATTATCTTTCATATTCTATTACAGCGGCCTTGACTGCTGTGTTTCAATCTTCCGCACGTTTACCACGTGATAAGAAGAATGACAACACAAGTGCAAGTACTGTAATACCTGTTGCAACAACAAAGGTGTAGTTAATTCCGTCAAGCAATGCTTTTTGTGTAATTTGCGCTTTTAAGGCAGCCACTTGATCGGCATTCATCGCTGTGCCCGCAGCCATTGCTTTTTCTTTGGCTGCTGCCGCTAATTCAGTGGCACGGGTCGCAATGTGTTTGTTCATGATTGTGACTAGTAAGGCTGTTCCGATTGAACCGGCAACTTGTGAGGCGGTGTTATTAACAGCCGTTGCATGTGGGTTCAAACGTTGTGGCAATTGGTTTAAGCCGTTTGTCATAATTGGCATCATTACGAGTGACATACCAAACATCCGAATGGTATAAACAACAATAATGTACGTATAAGTTGAATCGACTTTTAATTGTGTTAAGAAGAAGGTTGCACCGGCTGTAATAAGCAGACCGATAACAGCTAAAATACGCGGTCCAAAACGGTCAAACATTCGACCAGTAATCGGTGACATAATCGCCATCACGACTGCTCCTGGTAACATCATTAACCCAGCGTCTAATGGCGTAATGCCACGAACGTTTTGCACGTATGCTGGTGTTAAAATCATACCGGCAAACATTGCCATCGATAAAATCATTGAAATGGCTGATCCTAAGGCAAACATTGGGTATTTGTAGACGCGCATTTCGAGCATTGGTTCTTTCATCCGTAATTGACGGAGGATGAATAACGTAACACCAACCGCACCGATGGCAATCATTCCGTAAACAAGTGGTGATGACCAACCTTTATCGCCGGCAGTACTAAAGCCGTATAATAAGCCACCAAAACCGACGGTCGATAACACGAGTGATAAGTAATCGAGTTTGACTTTACGTGTTTCTAACACATTGTCTAATTTCCAAATACTTAACAATAAACTAATGACTGCAAATGGCACGATCATTTCGAACAACATGCGCCAGTCATGGTTTTGGATAATCCAACCTGATAAAGTCGGTCCAATTGCTGGTGCTACGAACATAACGAGTCCAAACACACCCATAGCAGCGCCACGTTTTTCAATTGGAAAACTCTTAAGTAAGACGTTCATTAAAATCGGTGACATGACTGATGCCCCAGCAGCTTGCACCATTCGGCCGGTTAATAGAATACCGAAGTTTGGTGACATAGCTGCTAATACAGTACCGACTGTGAAAATTGATAACGCCGTAATATAAAGTGTACGTGTTTTAAAACGGGTAATAAAAAAGGCTGAAGCTGGAATTAAAATTCCACTCACAAGCATATACCCTGTTGAAATCCATTGTACTGTTGAGTAACTAATATCAAAGTCTTTCATAATTGTTGGTAAAGCGATATTGAGTAATGTGTTATTGAGGAAGGCGACGAATGCCCCAATAAACAAGATTATCAGCATGCCCATTGGTGCTTTTTGTACAACTGTCTGTTTTGTCATTATGCGAATCTCCTTATCATTTCTTTTACTATGCTAGAACTATTCTATACCAACAGTCCAATTTTAGCAATCTTTTTTTTATAATCGAATTTAAAACGTTGCTATTATGAGATTTAGACGATAGAATAATGGTATACATTTTATAAAAAGGAGCTATTATGAACCTTCGTAAAACACAAATTACTAACGCTGCCCGTGACTTATTTATTGAAAAAGGCTTTACCGATACGTCGATGGCTGATATTATTGCGGCCGCTAAAATTTCAAAAGGGACCTTTTATAACCACTTCAGCTCAAAAAGCGAGTGTTTAATCGCAATTTTAGAAGAAAGCCGAGTTGAAGCAAGTCTTTTGCGTCATGAGCTAGCGATAGGTACCGCTGCGAATGACATGGAGGTCTTGGCAAAACAAATCGGTGTTGTCATCCGTCTTAACCGTAAGAACAATTTAATCCGTATTTTTGAGTCGATTAACCATTCGAATGATAAAGAAATTCAACGAATGCTTAATTTACATCATTTATCAGAGGTTGATTGGTTGGCGGCACGTATTGTTGAAGTGTATGGCCCTGCAATTATTCCGGCCAGTTATGAAGCTGCCGTGCTCACGTACGGGATGATTCATCATGTCCTTAAACTGGTGGTTTCGTCCGGTTTTAAACCAGCGCATCCCGAAAATATCGTTAAAAATGCCTTAAAACATCTCGAAGCGATTATCCCGCAATTAATAGGCTCACAAACGTTGACAATTTCAGATGATTTACTAGAGAACATCCGTTGTTCGATTCATTATCAGGCAGTGACTCGCGTCTCTTTAATTGAAGAATTCAAGCTGTTTATCGCCGCTTTACCTGCTACAACACCGCTTGAAGGACTTGAGTACGCAACCTTCCTGAATGAACAGATTGCCAGTGAGACCCCGAAAAAACACTTGATTCAAACGGTATTACCGGCCTTTCATCAGGCTTTTGCGCAAACTGACTGCTCAACCGCGGCTAAAATGTTGGCAATGCACGTTTGGCAATACCTCAAAGCCGATTAGCTTTTATGTTCGACAAAAAAGCATCAAAACAATCAGTCTCATGATTGTTTTGATGCTTTTTATTTACTTCACTTTGTTGGCGGTAACCGCCTGTGCTTTTTTAAGTTGGTTATCATTTGCTGCCAACTTATCTTGTAGCGCTGCAATTAAGGCCGTGCTTGTTTTCGCATCAACCTCACCGGTTTGCGTTAACTTATGGTCAGCTTGAAAGGCTTTGACTGCAGTAACAGTTGCATCATCAAAACTGCCCTTTGTTTGACTTAAGTTGGCATCAAAGACATTAAGAATTGCTTGGATGCTTTTCACAGCGTTTGAAACATCACCACTCTTATATGTTTTTGTAATATCATACAATGAAATGTTACCATAGGCTGGTGCATCAACCTTAACATCTGGCTTGATGCCTTTTTTGTTAATCCAGTTTCCATCAGGTGTGAGCCATTTGGCAGTCGTTAATTTCACTTCTGACTGATCGTCGAGTTCTCCTGCCGTTTGCATCACACCTTTACCGTAGGTGGTGTTTCCCACAAGGGTTGCACCGGCTGACTCTTTTAATGCGCCTGCTAATATTTCAGACGCACTGGCACTGCCGTCATCCGTTAAGACTGTTACAGGAACAGTTACCTTATACCCATCGGATGCTGAAGAATCCGCGTTGTATACTTGTTGTTGTCCTGCACGATTTTCAATTTTAACAACCGCTTTGCCATCTTCGATAAAGAGACTTGCAATGTCAATCGCTTGATCGAGTAAGCCACCCGGGTTTTGCCGAACATCAACGACGAGCCCCTTCATCCCTTGTTTATCTAGTTTCTTAAGCCCCGCTAACACTTCTTCATGTGTGTGTGTCGAAAAACTGCTAATACGGAGATGACCAATTTTATTAGCAAGCAGCGCTGTATCGACTGTTTCAATCGGAATGGTGTCACGAGTAACACTCACTTTACGGGTATCCGCTTCACCTGGTCGTTGAATCGTTAAGATGATACTCGTGCCTTTTTCACCACGGATTTTATTGGTGGCTTCCGTTAATGTTTTGCCTTGAATTGATTTACCATCGACTTCTAAAATTTGATCGTTTGGTTTCAAGCCTGCTTTTTCGGCTGGTGAACCCCCAATCGGTGAAACAACCGTCAACGTTTTATTGGTCATCTGAACTTCGACTCCGATACCTTCAAATGAAGATGAAATATCATCATTAAAGCTCTTTGTTTCGGCTTGATTAAAGTAAGTTGAATAAGGATCCTCCAACGACTCGAGCATGCCTGAAATTGCTCCGTCAATTAGTTTTTGCGAATCAACTTTTTTATAATAGTTATCGCTAATATTCGTGTACACTTCATCTATTTTTGAAAACGACGAGGATTGCTCGGCCGTTTTACTTTGGACTTTAACAAAGGTGACCGCTGCGACGGCGGTAATGAGCACACCAACGATAAACAAACTGATTAAGGCGATCACCAATGAGCGTTTGCGCATTACAACCATTTTCGATTGTGGTTTTTCTTGCTGTGGGTCTGTTTGTTCGGGTTCATTGTTAGTCATGACTATCACTGCTCCTAGCTAAAATATAATATAAACGGCAACATTATGCTAAAAAAGCGTTGCTACCGTTCGTTGCATCAAGTATTCCTTGAGTGATTGCCATCACGTAAATCGTTATTTAGATGTGTTCTTTGGACGCTCTTTTTTAGGTGTGAATCCGAAGACTGACCAAACTAAAAAGGAGATGAGGGCAAAATAACCCCAGCTGAATTTGTCTTGGTATTGGGCAATTACGTAATAGAGCACCATAAACACGAGGGTTTGTAACAGTACGCGTGGTGAAATCAAGTTTTTAATTTCAAAATTAATCTTCATTTTAATCTTCCTTTCGCACGTCAATTGGCTTCACTTCTTTATTAGTATACCAGTCGGAGTAAGGCTTGACAATCGCTTACATTCAGCCATGCTGTTTTTATGAACGGTTGTCACATAACGTTAAAACGTTTCTTTAGTGTTGCCTCTAATTTACGTTATAATAGAATGAACAACATCATTCTCATAAGAAAGAGGGATATTATGAACGCAACGATTGAACAGTTATTGCAACATCGCAGTATTCGTCAATTCAAGGCAACACCACTTAGTTCTGCCGAAACGGATTGTCTCCTACAGGTGGCACAACATGGGGCTACCAGTAGTTTCATGCAGTCGTATTCGATTATTCACGTGAGCGATCCGGCAAAAAAAGCAGCCTTAGCAGCAATTGGAAAACAACCTTACATTGCCGACGCAGCGATGCTACTCGTATTTGTGGCTGATCATCACCGCAACGCCCAAATCGCAAGTGAAAAAGGTAAGTCGACTGCCATTATCGGCTCGATGGACTACTTCTTATTCGCGACGGCTGATGCAATGATTGCCGCCCAAACAACCACTGTCGCAGCCGAGAGTCTCGACTTAGGGACGGTTTTTTTAGGTAGCCTGAACAACGATGCACAAGCGGTGATTGATTTACTCGAGTTACCGGCCCACACCTTCCCTGTTGTTGGTTTAGCCATTGGTCACCCAGACCAAGCGCCACAATTAAAACCGCGTTTACCACGCAATCAAGTTGTATTCGAAAATAGCTACGTGCAGCAGGCTAACCTGGTGACGCAATTAAGCGACTACGATGAGGCGGTGCATCAGTATTATGATTTAAGGGCAGCCAATCAACGGGTCGACCATTTCACTACCCAGATTGCAGGTGCGATGGACCGTCGCTTCGAAAAACGTCATGAACTGCTTGCAATTGCCCAAAAGCAAGGTTTTCTCCAGTATTAACGTACTGAGAGCGAAACACCGTCAGCGACCACTGCAAAAGGTCCCGACGGTGTTTTTTAGTGTTTACAGTTGTTGTCGTTTAAACAGTAGCAGTGCCGATGCGATGAACAAGACAATCAGACCGGTTGTGGATAAAGTGTATTGAGCTTAAATGAGCCTGCGAGCATCTTACTCGCATTATCGGTTAAACAGAGCGGCAGATACTTCGCTAATTTATCGAACGAAGCTAACAGCGATAAACTAAAACAACATCACATCCACAAAACTGCCATAGCTACTCCGTAACCATGCGCTGACCATCATCATTAAGGCGATTAGGAGCATGCCATACAAGCTAACAGCCCCAAAACTGAGCGACTCATTCGCATAGGTATCCGTCGGAAAGTAATAGCGTAAGAAAAGCCGGTTAATCCCAAAGGCTAAGAGTAAGGCCACTTCAAAATAGGCAACCATACCAGCGTCTTTTGCAAGGATGACCACTTCCCTCGACAAGCCCTTTGTCACTAAGTTAACTAAGGTGTCGTGCTTGTATTCGCGAGTGAGCGTTGTTCCTAAAATGAGCGCCAGTGAAAAAATCCCAATAAAATAGAGATTTTGCAAAAAGAGATCATAGGCATCGAGTGCTCCCAGCGGTGGTAAATCCACCGCCACGCCTGCTTCTTCACTGACCGACCATTCGGTCAGTTTGAGTACACCCACACCTAAACAACCGCAGAAGCCAAACAGACCGAGTAGGAGCCAGATGTATTTTGTACGAATCGGTTCTAATAATTCTTTGACTAGAAACGGCCAAAAGACGTTCATTGCACCACCTCCATGAAGATATCTTCGAGTGTTGGTGTCGCAATCGTCAAGGCCGGCATGAACTGAGGATGGCCATGCAACCAGGCTATGACACGGGGGTAGCCGCTCGTAATTGTGGCAACGTTAAGACTCACCTGTTCTGATTGCTGTGTCACCACACACCAGTCAGATGCGTCTAGAGCCTCGGCGCAGTCTTTAGCGTTAGTTGTGTTCGTAAAGTTTAGCACGATTACTTGCGTCTGATAGCGTTCGTATATCGTGCTCAAACGATTGGACAGCGTAATCGCCCCGTTATTAAGCATGATGATACTATCACAGACCTGTTCGGCATCACTGAGCAAATGGGTCGACATCACGATAGTCATCTCCTCTTTTAGCGAGGTTAACAATTCATGCACCTCCTTACGACCTTGGGGATCTAACGCTGAGGTCGGTTCATCACAGAGCAGTAATTTCGGCCGATTGATTAGCGCTTGTGCAATCCCGAGTCGTTGTTTCATTCCCCGCGAATAGCTCCGAATTTTTTGCTGACCAACCTGCGCGAGTCCGACCTGTTGCAGTAAACGCTCACATAAGTCCTCCTGTTGTTGGCGTGGCACCTGTGCGATCGCAGCACAGAGCTTCAGATAGGAGGTGGCGGTCATATACGGATAAAATGACGGCACATCAGGTAAATACCCCACCGTTTGCGACCTGTTCGTCTGACCGTAAATGACCCGTTCACCAGCGACATAAATCGCACCTTCTTCGATGGGTAACAGACCTAAAATCAGTTTGAAAGTGGTCGTCTTCCCTGCCCCGTTAGCACCAATAAAACCATGGATGCCAGAGCTCGGCACTGTGAACGACAGTTTTTTTTAACAGTTGTTTTTGTTTAAACCCCTTACTAACCTCCTCCAAACACAACATCAGTAGTCCCCTTCATCTCTTGCATTCTTTGCACGACGATTGACACCAAAAATGAAATAAAGAATGGGACCAATGATTTGTATGAGGAGGATAATGAGAAGCCAGCCCCATTTTGGGAGAAAGCGACTGTTTGGCTGTTTCGATGCATGAATAAGAACAAAAGTGAGTAAGGCTAAATTAATCATCGTATAGTACAGCGGATATTTCATAATAAGGTTATACATACATGTCACTCCTGTTCACAAGTTGCGTAATTAGAACTAGCTTAGCGAAAAAACATATTAAAGACATAAAATAGCACTAAACGGACTATACCTATTTATTTTCAGTCAGTTAAATGTTACTATGAGAAGGTTGTTATATTTCACTAAAGGAGATTTGAAATGAAAAGTATTGAAAAGAAACACAGCGTGATGGATCCATCAGCAATCGGCCTCTTTAGCCTTGCGATTGTGACACTCGTTGCCTCTTCACAAAAATTAGAATGGACTGAAAATAATGCAGGAATGATTGCGTGGGCATTAATTCTTGGTGGACTTGGACAAGTCATTGCTGGTATTTATGATGCAAAAATCAACAATGTCTTCGGTGCAACTGCCTTTTTTGCTTACGGGTTATTCTGGCTTGGCACTGGTTTCACTTGGATGATTCAAGCAGGCGTCTTTGGTCAAAATTTAGCAGCCGACTTTGATGCGAAACAGATCGGTTTTGCGTTTATCGGCTACCTTGTCTTTACCTTATTTATGACAATTGGCGCTTTAGAGACGAATAAACTGCTCTTTTTCATCTTCTTCGTCATCAATTTCTTATACCTTGGCTTAGCTTTATCGACGCTTGGTATAATGCCTGAACTATTTCATCAACTGGCAGCCTGGGCTGAATTCACCGTGTCAATCTTATCATTATATGGCTGTGGTGCTGCTGTTTTAAACGCTCACTTCGGCTTTACCTTTTTACCAATCGGTAAAAAATTTAATATCATCAAACAAACAGAGCAATAAGTTAACTGTACTACAGCTCGCTCTTACTAACGTTTAAATGGTATGATTGTTTAAATTCAAAGTATTAAGAAGTAACTAAAATACAACAAGCAACTAAAACCTGAAGCGCCCCCCAAAAGTTAGACCCAAAAGCTAACATTTGGAGGGCGCTATTTTCATGCCCCAAAATACGTTGACTCTGAATTAAAAGCGTAAAAAAGTGACTTGATGAACAAGGAAGCACAGCACTAGCAAATAACGATGAATTAAACAAGAGCAACAGCTACTAAGATGGCTTATACATAGCAACAATTCAGTGAGGAAGGTCTAGTTAGAACGCATTCATCAAAAAACATGCTGTTCAATTCAGGCGAGATGCAATAACGTTATATCAAACGAATGAAAGGCTCGATCGTGACTTTGGCATAGGGTCGCCTGCTTGGTCCAATTCATGAGCTGATTTAATCGCCTTGTTTCTTTCAGTGCTGTTTGCCTCGTTAAACTAAAGTTGAACAAAAAAAGAGATGACATCAGTCATCTCTTGCGTGTCTTCCTAGTATTATCTTGCTTTCAAATACCAACAGTAACCTTTGACAGAATAACGATAATTTGAACCTCTCATGACTGAAGCCACGAGACGCTTAGAACAGAGCATACTTGCAAGCGGATTTCTTTGCTCACAGCGGTTTCTCTGGTTTACTCAGCTATCTCCTTCGGTTCTATGTCAACACTTGTAAGCTTAGAGCTTCTGTCAAACTATTTTTATGAGCGTCGCTTTATCATTTGTAATCCGCTCACCACGCTGGCACTCATCACTAGCAGCGTTACAACAAAGATACCGATTCGCTTAATTGCGATGCTGTTACCTAGTATCAGATCAACACCCGCGGTCGCTAAATGCAACGGATTATACTTGTCAATCACAGGAAACAACCCGACTACCAACAGTAAACCGAAAAATAGCCCTACACCGATTAGGCTGGCATAGGCCTGTTTAAAACAGGCACCAAATGTAACTAAAAGTGTAAGTAGTAACACACCAAACAGCCACATCATCAAGAGACTTAAACCGACATGCACCAACGCGGCTGTTTCGAAATAATAAGCGGTATAAAACAGATGACCAGTCACTGCCACTAGGTAGGCAATCGACCATAATACGAACACAATGGCATACTTGGCAAGCAGCGCTGCTTGTTTCGTTAAGCCTTTTGTGAGTAAGTTAAGCAAGGTGCCCTGTTCATACTCTTTTGTCAGACTAGTGCTAAACATCAGCAAGAACAGAATGAGACCCATTTGACCCATATTATTAAAAAACTGTGCATAGCTATCACTCGCACTAGGTTCCGGTAACGTAATCACCATGCCTTCCGTCGCGACGCTTTTTAAAATTTCGGGCGTGATGAGAGCCATGAGTGGACCCATTAAGCCGAGGATAAAAAAAAACAATCAGGACGATTAATGTGCGTTTTGTGCGCCACTGCTCCAGCCATTCTTTTTTGAAAAACACCTTAAACCCTCTCATTGTATCACCTCCAAATAAATCTGCTCGAGCTGTGGTTCAACCCGACTAATATCGGGTTGGAGTCCGACTGTTATTAACAGTTGCAACAGCAACGGATACACTTGATCATAAGCGCTCACATTCACTTCAAGTGTCGTTCCCACCTGTTTAATGTTTTTAGCCCAAGCACAGGTAGCCAAAGATTGCCTTAAAGTAGCAACCGCTTCGTCGGTGTGACAGGCGAGTAACACGGCTTCGGTTTCGTAGTTGGCATATAAGTCGGGCAACGTTCCCGCATACACAATCGTGCCTTGGTGCATCATCATCACACTGTCGCAAATTGCCGCGGCATCTTGCAATAAATGCGTGGATAAGACGATGGCCATCTCTCGTTTCAATTCAGTCAATAAGGCGAGCACCTCGTGTCGTCCTTTAGGATCAAGTGCGGAGGTGGGTTCATCACAGATGAGTAGTTGCGGTCGTGTCACAAGCGCTTGGGCTATGCCTAAACGTTGTTTCATCCCACGCGAAAACCCTTGAATTCGCTGGGTTGCCTGTTTCTCCAAGCCGACTTTTTTCAAGAGTGTCTGTGTGGTTTGGTTTCGTTCAGCGGGTGATTGACCCGCGAGTTCACCACAGAGCAGTAAATATTCAGCGGCCGTCAGATAACCGTAAAATTGTGGCACATCCGGCAAATAACCGATGGAAGGGGTCATCGCATTCTGATGCGGTTTTACCCGTTCTCCATTAAAGGTAATCGTCCCTTCATCTGGCGCAAGCAGCCCTAACAGCAACTTCATCGTTGTCGTTTTACCCGCGCCATTGGCTCCAATTAACCCATGAATCCCTGTGGTTGGAATGGTGAACGTTACGTTTGATAGAACTGTCTTTGTTTTAAAACACTTGCTTAAGCCCACAACTTCTAACATGAGCCACCTTCTTTTTTACCGATTAAGAAGTACACAATCGGACCGATGAAATTGATGAAAACAATCACCACTACCCAAGCCCATTTTGGCAACCCACGAACAGCTGGTTGCTTATACAAATGCACTAAGGCACTCACCATCAAGACGAGTTGGGCGATAAAAAACGGAATTAACAGTGCTTGATATTGCATTAAGAGAGCCATTATTTATTCCTCCACTTTCTGTTTTAATTGGGAAATCAACTGCTGATAATCAGCACGGTGTGCAAGCGTATCGAACGGTGACTGCAGGACCGTCTCGAGTAAACTCGCCTTAATCACGGCGGAATCACGAGGAACCTGTGTCCCTAAATCCAAGGTTGTCAACCAGTCGCTAATACCATCAAAAAAGTCATTCCCTTGTAGTTCCAAAGGAAAATGCATGGTTTCGACCAGTGCCACGTATTTTTGCAGTGCCGCTAACGCGTCGTCGGTCGCTTCAAGACGAACGTACGATTGGGCAGCTGTTACATAGATTGGCAGCATAATGGCAGGATGCATCTCGTTCAGTCCGAATGTGGCGCTCACCGCTTCAACGGTCGTCACTGTTCGCTTCACTTTAGCACGGTCGCTTGCAGCTAATGTTAGCATGGTTGGCACAAGGCCAATAAAATTGAGGATGTACTGATAGGCACTTACTTGTATCGTTTCGTAGGCTTCCTCGGTCTGACCTAAACGCAATTGGGCATTCGCCTTGATAATTTCGACCGGTAAAATCAGACGATGATTCGGTTTAATAAGCGCTAAGGCTGTTGCGGGTTCACCTAAAGCCATCGCACAATAGCTTAACATCATTTCAGTTTGTTGTAAGAGTGCTACCTCTGTCGTATGCTTTTCAACGCGTTCGAATAACTGCTGTGCTTGCATAATCATCTGCTGTTGCTCAGTAGGTTCGCTTGCCAACGGCGCATGATTGACGATTAAAATGCCGAGTTGGAGCAACAACGGCATACAACCGTAATAGTTGCTAATCGTTTGTTGCACAGCAGCCATCACCTGCTGTAATGGTTCTGTGGCAAACTGGCGGCAATAGGTACGATAGAGCGTTTGAATCTCGACTTGGCTCAGTTGTGGGTCAAATCCAAGCAAGGCATCAATTGTGACACCAAAATAATTGGCTAATGTTGGTAATAATGTTATATCGGGAAGGGATTGACCGGTTTCCCATTTGGAAACGGCTCCTTTTGTGACTGCCATCGCAGCAGCCAACTGCCCCTGTGATAGTCCCTGTTTTTTACGATGCGTTTTAATGATTGTTCCGCAGCGAAATTGCTCCATCACACTCACCTCCTTCTTTAATTATAAGGGAAGGTGACGGAATATCAAACGAGTTGAAGTATACTAAGTAGATAAAAGTATCCTTCGAGTATATTTTGTCACCGATTTGTCAGTTGAATCTCACTCATCCTGTCTCTGCTTCGAATTCAACTGTACGTTGTTATTTATCAACCGGACGTTGTGTAACTATCGAAACACTTGTCACCCTTCGCTAGCAAAAAACAGCACTGACGACTCGAACGAACTCGAGTTGACAGTGCTGTTTAGTTTGTGGCTGTTCGAAACGGTTTCAGCCGCTTTTGTTAAAATTCGACGGCTGTATCTAACGCGATTTTCATCATATCGACAAAGGTTGTTTGGCGTTCTTCAGAGGTTGTGTCCTCGTCTAGGAAGATGTGGTCGCTGACGGTCAGGATTGCTAAGGCACGGCAATTGTACTGGGCAGCTAACGTATAAAGTGCTGCCGCTTCCATTTCAATGCCAAGAACTCCATAATCAGCTAATTGTTGTTTATCCAATTGTGCGTTGTAAAAACGATCAGCCGAGAAAATATTACCCACACGGACGTTTAAGCCGGCTTCCTTCGCTTTTTGGTAGGAAGTGTACAGTAAGTCAAAGTCGGCGACTGGCGCAAAGTCAACGCCACGTGAGAACGTGTTACGATTGATTTGTGAATCAGTCGATGCCGCTTGTGCTAACACAACGTCACGGACATGTACATCGGTTGATAGGGCACCCATCGTACCGACACGAATTAAGTTTTTAACGCCATATTCCATCATTAACTCATTCGCATAGATTGAAATTGATGGAATCCCCATGCCTGATCCTTGAACAGATACACGTTTACCCTTGTATGTGCCGGTATAACCAAACATATTACGCACGCTATTGTATTGCACAACATCTTCTAAAAATGTGTCGGCAATGTATTTGGCACGTAACGGATCTCCTGGTAATAAAACTGTTTCAGCAATTTCACCTTGTTTTGCTTCGATATGAATACTCATCTGTATAACCTCCAAAGTTTAGTTGTTGTAGCTCAAAGCTACTTGTTTTTATGTTCATCTAAAATGTATTGGTCCCAAATTTCATCAAACAAGCTCAGTGACTCGATGTAATCAACCTCTGTTTCGAGGTAGTCACTGACGTTGTGGTAATTTTTTTCTTGCTTCGGAAAAGCGTGATCGCGAAAGGCTGCATTAGCAAACTCGGTTGCAGCGTCTTTTTTAATTGGATCTCGATAAGTCATTAAATAATGATAAAATGTGCGTGCCATCTCTTACTCCTATCTTTACTCACTCAAAAACGCTTGTTTATAAGCGGAATAACCTTTTTGTTCTAACTCGTCAAACGGAATAAACTGTAAGGCTGCCCCATTAATACAGTAGCGTAAACCACCAGCTGCCTGCGGACCATCAGGAAAAACATGGCCTAAATGCGAATCAGCTGTATGCGAACGCACTTCGACACGACGCATACCTAAACTATCATCCATTTTTTCAGTCACCTCAGCCTTGTTGATTGGTTGAGTGAAACTTGGCCACCCACACCCCGCATCATATTGATGTAAGGTTGAAAAAAGTGGCTCGCCTGAGACGATATCGACATAAATACCAGGCGTTTTCACCTGATTGTAGTCATGTGTAAACGGTCGTTCGGTGCCTGCATTCTGTGTCACTTCACGTTGTAAGGGTGTTAACTGTTGGAGACGTTGTGCTTTTTGTTGTTCATCCATTATTAACCCTCCCAGTTTTGTTGAATAAAGGCGACGCGTCCACTGCCAATATGTGATTGTTGATAGCGAACCGGATTCTTTTTATGGAAATCTTGATGATAATCTTCGGCAGCATAAAAGGGTTCAGCTGGTAAGATTGCCGTTACAATCTCTTTCTTAAAACGGCGACTTGCTTGTAAGGCCACTTTTGACTGCTCAGCCGCAAGCTGTTGTTGCTCTGAATGGAAGAAAATCGCTGGACGGTAGCTATCGCCTCGGTCAGCAAATTGGCCCATTGCATCGGTTGGATCAGTTTGTTGCCAATATACTTCGAGTAGCTGTTCGTATGAAAACAGCGTTGGATCAAACGTTATTTGTACCGCTTCGGTATGTCCTGTTGTTTGTGAACAGACTTGCTCGTAGGTTGGGTTAACCACATGGCCCCCTGTATAACCCGAAACGACTTGTTCAATCCCTGGTTGGTTTTCAAATGGTTCAACCATGCACCAAAAACACCCGCCAGCAAATGTTGCAACTTCTAATTGTGCTCCCATCCCTTATTCCCCCTTAATTTGTTGGTAGTAATAATGTTATTGTAATCCGCTCAGCTTCAAATGCAAACGAATCGATTGCTAAACGCGGAAATGTCTTCGATTCAATTTCATCCAAGGCGAGGTAAACTTGTTTTTTAGCCCCTTGCACGTGAATCCACTCCGGAAAATCAAAGTTTTTACTGACAGCATTCATCACAAGACTTACGGGCAGTTTTACCTTACCTAATTCCATGCCTTCTTGATGAAGGATAACATTTCCTGCCTCGTCTAGTTCTGGTTTAAAGGTTAAGGTCACATTGATGGCCTGTTTTAAAAATTCAAAATTAGTCTTAAAATAAACATAACCATCTGCAGCTGTCACCTGATACTTCGAGCTGTCCTTTGTATTGGCACTCAAGTAGCCTGCAATCACCTTATTTAAATCCGCTGGTGAAAAGTACATTGTTACCTTTGGTGTACTCGTGGGTAACGCTGCTTTTTCGGGTGTGTATGCCGAATCATCTGTTAATTGCACCGCAATCACGATCCAAGGAATAATCATAACCGTAATCAGAATAAAGCTGAAAATTTTCCAACCATTTGTTTTTTTACTGCGTTTAGTTGTTCGTGCCATTGTCATTCCGCCCTTATTGTTCTTTTATTTTAGCATAGAGTTTCTTTGCCATCAGTGCATAGCCTGCATCATTCGGATGGAACTGATCCGCGGTTGATATATAATCAGCCCCAGCTGCCTTAAATTCCTTCGCTACTGGTACAAATGTGACGTTCTTTTGCTTGCTAATTGTTGTTAACGCTGCATTCCAGCTGTCTAAAATAGCATTGGCTTCAGCATTATCACCTAAAATTTGGGTGAAGGGATTGTAAATGCCTAACACATAAATTTGGGCTGTTGGATTTTTTTTACGAATCGTCGCGATGATGTCGCTCACCTGTGTTTCGTACGTCTTTAACGCACCATCAAAACTATCAGTCGTTGTACGCAATAATGATTTTTTGACGACTCCCATCAAATCATTCCCACCTGCAGTAATTGTGACAATGTCAGCTTTTTTTATATCTTTTTGCAATTGTTTATCTTCGTGTAAACGACCGTTAATTTGCGTAGATGTATTACCAGTAACACCATAATTAATAGCAGTTACTGTCTCAATATCAGCTTCGGCCGCTAATTTAGCTTCTATCCGCGCTAAATAATTATGACCTTCCGTCGCACCGACACCAAAGGTCAGTGAATCACCTAAGCCGATAATGGTAAGCTTTTGCGGTTGTGGCAATATTTCATCCTTTAAAAGGTAAAATGCGCCTGCTAATAAGGCGATAATGATGATGATTAAACTCACTACTTTGACACGCTTCTTCATTACTTAGCTCCTATTCCGTACAATACATCACAGCAAAAGCACCCGCGCCGGCATGACTCGCAATAATCGGGTCAGCAAAGTATTGGGGAATTGCTTTAATTTGTGGTTTGATTGATTGAATTGTTTTGCTAACTGCAACACTTAACTCTTCATTCATCGCATGCATCATGTCACAGTACTTAACCGCTGCGGGTACTTCTTTAAAGTGATTTTCGAAAAACTTATGTATTTGTTTTTCACTGCGGACTTTCGCTTTGGCTTCAAGACCATCTTCCGTTAATTCCGCAATCAGCTTAATCGACAGCAAGTGACCAATCGCTGATGTCATTTTACCGATACGACCACCTTTTGCAAGGTTATCTAAATTGAGGACGACGATAAACAAACGTGTATGTTCACCAATAAAGGTAATGCGGTTAATAATCGCCTCTTTTGTTGCGCCTTGTTGGGCTAATTCGGCTGCTTCGAGCACTTGAAAAGCTAATCCACGGGCAATAAACTGTGAATCAATCACGGTTATGTCACCGTCGACCATCTCAGCTGCCTGGCGGAAGGTATCGACTGTGCCACTTAGGTTTTTCGTCAACGAAATCGCAATGACTTCCGAGCCATCCGCTGTTAGTTGTTCAAACGTTTCAACCATCGTCCCAATAGCGGGCTGTGATGTTTGCGGCAATACTTTTGAGGCCTCCATTGTTTTGATGAATTTCGCATAGTCTGCTTCATTTGTTGGTAACCACGCTTCGTCGTTCAAACGGACGGTTAACGGTAAGACAGTTATATTAAATTTTTTTATTTCATCCTCTGATAATCCTGCAGTTGAATCGGTTACAATTTTAATGTTGGGCATAATTTGCCTCCTTCTAAATAATAGTTTAATTATAGCTTGTTTGAGCTGAAATTAACACCTAAATCCTTTATGTCCGTAAGGAATACTAACTTCCACTACTTTTAACTAAAGAAATGATTGTTTACTTAGTGCAAAAAAAAAGAAAACGGTCTCATTTCCGGCTAACAGAACGAACATTCAACCAACAGTAGGTATGTCTTATTTTTTGTGATTGCCTACTCTTGTTAAATTATACTAAACCTCACTTGTCATAGGCAATCTAAATTGCCAAATATTTTTATAAAAAAACACTATGTTTCGATATGATTTTTGGTAGAATGGATAGGCATACGTCAAAAAGCCATTAACCTAAAGGATAATGGCTGATGGAACTGGAGGAACGAAAGTGACATCAGCTCGTTCAACTTCGCAGATATTGGAATGTAAAAGAAGAGCGACTATTTTCCGTTGCTAACTTTTACATGAAATATCCCAGAAGTTAGCTGATGGAACTGGAGGAACGAAAGTGACATCAGCTCGTTCAACTTCGCAGATATTGGAATGTAAAAGAAGAGCGACTATTCTCCGTCGCCATCATTTTGCTGAAAGGTGAAAGCTTCTGGTTGATGGAACTAGAAAAGGGAACAACGTTTCTATTCAGTCTGCTCGGATTGCAGATATATTATCAGAAAATTTGCAGCACCTTTGTAAAATATAATACTAAACCAGCAACAATAGCCGGTGATATAATACTTCCGCTCCAAAAGCGAAAAGCACTCGTTTTATCTTTAACGATTTTTTCATTTTCTTGCAGAATAAACGCCTTTAAATTTGTTTGTACTCGCATCGCTTCTATTTGAATCTTTTGCTCGAGTGTCTCCATTTTTTGCTCCAGCATGCTCATTCTTTGCTCTAATTCACTCATTCTTTGTTCCAATATCGTCATTCTTCGCTCTAATTTACTTATTCTTTGTTCTAAAATCGTCATTTTTCGCTCTAATTCCTCAAATTTCTTCTCTACGGTCACTTCGTTTACTTTTATTTTTGTATCAAAATGCGCTTTTATTTCTTCAATTTGTAGTTGCGTAACCATCTCCATCAACTCTCCACCTCCAAATCCCCATTATTTTCGGCATCGTTTGATTATTAATTACAACCTATCTTACATTTATCCTTATATAGCACAAGTATATAACACCTCGACAACTATTTACAATAGATAATAGCGTAAAGTCCAAAAAACACCCCTCTTTCATGCACTACACATTCCGGTTGAATTTCATCAGGCAGTTCCGTGATTATTGCCCTCATAGATTGAGCTGCTTTCGATGTATCTTATGAAAGTAACTAGCAGTCGATTAGTTCCCCTGCTCCTATTCACCAGATACAGACTCACTTTTCAGTTAGTTGAACGTTAACAATCAATCACAGCTTCTATTCTCGCAGCTTGACTTCGGCTCTAAACTTCTTATCGAGATATTTATCGATTAAATATAATAAACATATTTCACTTTCGCTAAAACGATGATATGCTTTAATTAAGGTTGTCTCATTTTAATTCATGCGCTGAGGGAGTGCATCTATCAAAAACGACTTATTTTAAAAGTATCATCATTTGAGTCACTCTTTTATTTCTAGTCACACATACAAAGGGGGAGTAAGGGATGAAATACGATGGACATACACACACAGAATATTGCCCACATGGCAGTGGCGAACCGGTCGAATTAATGATCGAAGCCGCTATTAAGCAAGGGTTCACACATTACAGTATTACAGAACACCCACCATTACCTCATGCATTTAAACAATCAATGGCTAATTCAACAGCCGAGATTGATACCACTGCAATGGCAGTTAACGATGTTGAGCATTACATCAAAAAGATGAAACGGTTGCAGTATCAGTATGGCAGTGATCTCACTATTAAGTTTGGTTTTGAAATTGACTATTTACCAGAACAGACAGATTGGGTACGTGACTTCCTTAACGAATACGGGCCTTATTTATCAGATAATCTGTTATCCGTTCATTTTTTACCCGGAACCGATGGCTGGCGCTTTATCGACTATAGTGCGGCTGATTTTGATGCCGGATTAGTTAAACACTATGGCTCGTTTACAGAGGTACAGAATGTCTATTTGAACTATCTGACTGATTCATTAACGTGGGACGTCGGTCGTTTTAAGCCCGCTCGCATTGGTCACATCTCATTGGCACAAAAATTCCAACGGCAGTATCCAGCGGAACAGACGTGTTACAGTGCCAAGCAAAAGCAACAATACATACAGTTCCTCAATCAAGTCGCAAGTCAGTCATACAGTTTAGATTTCAACACTGCCGGCTTATATAAGGCCGATTGTGGTGACACCTATCCGCATAAAGGACTCGCCAAGATTGCACTTGCGAAAGGGATTCCGTTCATTTACGGTTCGGATGCACACAGCATTAAAGATGTCGGACGCGGATACGCCCACTACAGCGACATTTATCGTTAATTCAAACAAAAGACCGCTAGTCGCAGTTCCATAACGGACTGACCCTAGCGGTCTTTTTTATTTACTCAGATTGTTCTTTTCTAATTGTTCAATCCGTTGTTCCAAGGTTCGTAACCGTTGTCCCCGTTTTTTCAGACGGTTGCTTGTCACTATTACGAGCACGATGACAACTATAAATGGTAGCATCGAAGCAATCAAGAAAAAGAAGTCTCCCCACATAAAATGAGACATGAACATCCTCCCTTTCTCTCATAGAGACGATTAACTGTTTTTCCAATCGTCTTTATCCCAGTCATCTAACGGTTCATCTTTTTGCCAATCGGTTTTCTTTGGTGGAATTTTAGTTGCATTAAACAACTTAAAGGCCACAAAGGTTGAGCCAGCTGACAAAATTAAAATAACAACTATTAAACTAATAAATAAGGTTACACTCACGTTATTTCCTCCAATAATTCATTAACTTACATGGCATCGCAAACTATCTTGCTCGATAGGTACGGTATTCATGTTCGTATATATTTTGCTCATCGACGACGCCTGGCACACACTTAACGAGCTCATACTTGTTCCAATCAAAGGCAGGAATGTAGGTATCGCCTTCAAAACTTTCATCGATAAAGGTCATTAACAGTTCATCGGCCTCATCTTTAAACAGTTCAAAAATGGCAGAGCCACCAGTGATAACGACCGCCTCATCTGCTGTGGCAGCATAATCAAGCACCGCTTGTTTGCTATGCATCACGCGCACGCCTTCTGCTTGAAAGGTTGAATCGGTTGTTAAAACAATGTTGACACGCTGTGGCAAAGGCCGTCCAATCGATTGATAGGTTTTGCGCCCCATCACAATTGTTTTGCCCACCGTTTGCGCTTTAAAATAACGAAGGTCGGCCGGTAAATGCCACGGTAAGTCATTTTTGTAACCGATCACGCCGTTTTTGTCCTGGGCCCATAAATAACGTAACATTGCTTCTCCTCCTATACCGCAATTGGTGCTTTGATGCCTGCATGCGGCTCATAGCCTTCAATTGTAATGTCGTCTATTTCAAACTCAAAAATTGATGAGACATCATCATTCAAGACAAGTGTCGGTAAGTCACGGGCTTCACGACTGAGCTGCAGGTTGACTTGTTCGAGATGATTTTGGTAAATGTGGGCATCGCCAAAGGTATGCACAAATTCACCGACAGCGAGGCCACATTCTTTCGCAATTAAATGCGTTAATAACGCGTAGCTTGCAATGTTAAACGGCACTCCTAAGAAGGTATCCGCACTGCGTTGATACAGTTGACATGATAATTTACCATCATGCACGTAAAACTGAAAGAGGGAATGACATGGTGGTAAAGCCATCGTCGGTACGTCTTCAGGATTCCAAGCAGACACAATTAAACGACGTGATTCAGGCGAACGCTTAATCGTATCAATCACATCTTGAATTTGATCGATTGCCTCACCGCGTTTCGTTTGCCAATGACGCCATTGCGAGCCATAGACATTGCCGAGTGATCCGAATTCTGCACTGAAGGCATCATCGGTTAAAATGCGTGCTTTGAAGATGGCCATCTGCGCTTGGTAGTCTGCTTTAAACGTTTCATCCGTAAGGACGCGGTGACCAAAATCGGTCATGTCTGGTCCTGTATAGGCAGCGCTTTTAACCCATTTTTCAAAGGCCCATTCATTCCAAATGTTATTGTTGTTTTGCAACAAATAACGAATGTTTGTGTCACCCTTTAAAAACCAAAGCAATTCGCTTTTAATTTGATTGAAGGCCACGCGTTTCGTTGTTAACAACGGAAACCCTTGTTGCAAGTCAAAGCGCATTTGGTAGCCGAACACGGAATACGTTCCTGTCCCTGTTCTATCACCGCGTTGGTTACCGTTCGCTAAAATATGACGGCACATGTCTAGATAAACTGCATCTGCTTGATTACTCATGTCGTTATTCGCTCCCTATCCGTTTAAAATCGTCTTAATTTGCGGCAAAATATCTTTCCAATCCGCGTTCGTTTTTTTCTCTACTGTCATAAAATCAGCATAGCGATAAATTTGGTTAATACCAGTGATGGTGAACAGCCGTAAAATATCACGCGGCAAACCTGCTTCGTGGCGTGAATACGTCACACCGCTTGCGCTCTCATCAACTAAGGTTTCATCGATGGTGAGCTTCATCGCTAATGGATTAGGCGTGCGTTGCACTTTTAGCAATTTCACTGTATTGCCCTCCCTTATTGCGCATATTGCGACAAGTATTCCCAGCGTTCAAGTGTCTGTTCGCTCTCTTTTTCAGCCGCTTCAATCGCTTCACTAATTTGTTGAGCCGCTGTATAATCCGCGCCTACCGCTTCTAATTGTTGACGTAAGTCTGTAACAGTCTCATCGAGTTGTTCAATTTTAGCTTCGATGCCATCCCACTCTTGTTGTTCTTTGTAGGTGAGGCTCTTTTTAATCGGTTCGTCCACTTGTTTTGTTTTCTTCGGTTTTGATCCGGCTGTTACCATTTTCTTTTTGTTCTCTGGTTTAACTGTGCCATACTCTTCTAACCACTCTGAATAGGTGCCTAAATACGGTGACACGCTACGATCTTCATTAAAGACCCACAATTTAGCCGCCACTTTATTGAGGAAATAGCGATCATGGGAAACGGCAATAACAGTTCCTGTGAAGGTTTCAAGGTAGTTTTCAAGCACTGTTAAGGTCGTTGTATCCAAATCGTTAGTCGGCTCATCCAGTAAGAGCACGTTCGGTTGTGTCATTAACAGTTTAAGAAGGTAGAGACGTCGCTTTTCGCCCCCTGATAAACTTTTAATTAGTTTTCCGTGTTCACTTGGTGGGAACAGGAACGTTTCAAGCAATTGTGACACACTGACGCGTTCACCCTCGGCATTGACGACTGATTGGGCAATTTCCTCTAAGAAGCTAATGATGCGTTTGCTATCATCCAAGCCTTCATTATGCTGTGTATAGTATGCGACACGTACCGTTTGACCGACTTTTAAGGTACCTGATTCAGGTGTCAAACGACTTGCCAACATGTTAAGCAAAGTCGTCTTGCCGGAGCCGTTAAAGCCGGTAATACCAATGCGGTCGCCATTTTGTACAATTGCTGAGAAATCATGGAACAGCTCTTTATCATCGAATGTTTGACCGACATTCGATAGTTCGTAGACGTCTTTACCGAGGCGGCTTGTTTGGAGGCTAATGCTTAAGTCGACATCCTCATCGGCATTTTTAACCACTTTTTCAATCTCCGAGAATCGGTCAATCCGTGCTTTTTGTTTCGTGCTACGTGCTTTAGCCCCTTGACGCATCCACGCTAGCTCATTGCGGTATAAATTGTTGGCCTTATTCATCTCACTGCGTTTTTGCTCTTCACGCAAGGCTTTATTTTCTAAATACACTTGATAATTACCATCGTAACGGTAGAGCTTTCCTTTATCGAGTTCAAAAATATGGTTCGTCGTTTGGTCGAGGAAATACCGGTCATGGGTAATCATTAACACTGCACCACGATAATTTTTGAGCGTATCAGCGAGCCATTGAATCGACGGATAATCCAAGTGGTTGGTCGGTTCATCGAGTAATAATAAATCGGCTGGTTGTAATAACACTTGTGCGAGTCCTACGCGTTTAAGTTGGCCGCCTGATAGTTCACTAATTGATTGGTGAATGTTTTCAATGCCCAATTTGTTAAGGATCATTTCAGCACGGGTTTGTGTGTCCCAAGCGTTAGTTGATTCAACGGCTTCACTCGCCTTTTCAAACGCATGCTGCCATTTCTCATCTTCGGGATAAAGCATTAACCCATCCATCGCTGTTTGATACTGTTGCAAAGCGCGTAATTCAGGTGAATCCCCCACAAACATTTGCTGAATAATCGTTAAGTTATCATCCATTGATGGTTGTTGTTGTAAGTAATGAATGCGGTAATCACGCGGATGCGTAATCTTCCCTGCATCTGGTGTATCGATGCCCGCAACCATTTTCATCAAGGTTGATTTTCCGGTGCCGTTAATACCGAGCAAGCCACTGATTTCGCCTTCGTTCATGACAAACGAGAGGTCGTTAAAGAGGGCGCGTTCGCCGTATGTTTGTGATAACTTTTCAATTGTAATTTGTTTCAATGTCAACATCCTTTTTTATCGTTTCATCCTTAGAAGAGCCCACTAATACGGCCACTATTATCAACATCCATGTCTAATGCAGCCGGGTGTTTTGGTAAACCTGGCATTGTCATCACGTCACCGGTTAAAGCCACGATAAAACCTGCGCCCATTTTAGGAACAAATTCGCGAATCGTGATGATGAAATCGGTTGGTCGACCGACACGTGTTGCATCATCGGACAATGAATATTGCGTTTTGGCCATACAGACTGGGTATTGATCCCATCCATGTTGTTTGAATTCGATTAATTGTTTGCGTGCTTTTGTTGTAAACTCGACGCCACTGCCGCCGTATACTTTTTGCACAATCGCTAAGATTTTTTCTTCAAGTGGTTGATTCGCTTCATAAATTGGACGGAAGGTACTGGTAGTGGTTTCGATTGCTTCAACCACTTTTGCTGCTAAGTCTAAGCCACCTGCACCCCCTTTTTCCCAAACTTCCGTCAATGAATAATTGACGTTGTTAGCCTTGCACCAGTTTTCAAGTGCAGTCAGTTCGGCATCGCTGTCACCGCTAAAGCGGTTAATCGCTACCACAAACGGCACACCATACTGTTGCACGGTTTCGATATGTTTCGTTAAGTTAGCAAAACCCGCTTCTAGTGCGGTCACATCTTCTTGCGCCAAGTTTGTTTTTAGTGCCCCACCGTGTAGTTTCAAGGCACGAATTGTTGCGACAATCACAATGGCATCAGGCGCTTTGCCAAGTTGAGGCACTTTAATATCTAAAAATTTCTCAGCACCAAGGTCGGCACCAAAGCCCGCTTCTGTAACCGTGTAATCGGCTAAATGGAGGCTGATTTTGTTGCCATAATACTGTTACAACCGTGGGCAATATTGGCAAATGGCCCACCATGTACTAAGGCTGGTGTATGTTCGAGCGTCTGTACAAGATTTGGTTTCAATGCATCTTTTAAGAGGACGGTTAACGCCCCTTCAGCACCGATGTCTTTCGCTGTAATCGGTTGTTTAGCATAGTTATAACCAACGACAATCGCACCGATACGTCGTTTAAGGTCATCAATATCACGAGCTAGGCAAATGATGGCCATTATTTCCGACGCCACAGTAATATCAAACCCATCTTGGCGAGGCACGCCTTGAAACGGCCCACCTAAGCCAATCACCACTTGGCGTAAGGCACGATCATTGAGATCGACCACTCGTTTCCATACGATACGACGGGCATCGATTTGACGTTCGTTACCTTGTTGGATATGGTTGTCTAACATCGCTGCTAAAAGGTTATTAGCTGAAGTAATCGCATGAAAATCACCTGTAAAATGCAGGTTGATGTCTTCCATTGGAATTACTTGAGCATAACCGCCACCTGTGGCACCACCTTTGAGGCCAAAGACAGGTCCGAGTGATGGCTCACGTAAGGCAATCATCGTTTGATGACCACTTTTCGTTAAGGCATCACCTAAGCCAACAGTAACGGTTGACTTGCCTTCGCCGGCGGCTGTTGGATTGATGGCGGTAACTAAAATCAGTTTTCCGGCTGTCGTTTCTTCTTCAATCCGCGTTAACGCGTCATATGTTAATTTCGCTTTATACTTACCGTAAAGTTCGAGATCGTCCTCACTTAAACCAACCTTTTTTGCTACCGCTAAAATCGAATCTAAATGAGCTTCTTGCGCAATTTGAATGTCTGATGCTACCATGCTAAATTCCCCCATTGTTGTGTATTTTTAGTGAGCTTACAGGTGGTACATGTCTTACTTACGTCAGTCCTTCGAGCTACGTGCCAATACTAGTCGTACTGTTTAAGCATCCATCGTAGTGAGTCGTCCGTTCATAATACAAGTGTTGCCAACGCTGTTTCTAGTGGGTTTGATGATATGTTGCAACTGTTTCAGAAACAGTTGGCTAATTTGCCAAGATAGCAACAGGTGTTGGTCTCAGTCGGCATTTCACTACTCTTCTATATTAACATGTATAAGCAGTAGATAAAACATAAATGGACGAATCTTCTGCTTTTAGCATCGGTCCTTTTCGTTCTCGCTTTAGCCTTCCATTCGTTCAAAAACAGTTTTTATGAAAGGAAAAACGGTTAAAATCACTTGTTTGAGCTCGTCTTTTTAATTTTATTTCAATCAATGGTATAATAACGATATTAAGCAAGGAGGTGTCATTATGTCTAAAAATGTTTTAATGTTAACGCAAACTGTTTGTCCTTATTGCGATCGTGCCAAAGTTGTTTTAAACGGTGCACTTGAAGGCGACTATAACGACCATATCGAATTCATCAACCGTGAGGATCAACCTGAACGTTTTGCTGAATTGCGTGCTAAATATGAATTTTTAACAGTACCAACATTTATCGATTTGACGACTGGCGACGTTTTAAGCGACTCTCAAGCCGCTACGATTGTGCCATTCATGGAAGAACATATCGCCTTATAAAAACAAAAAAGATAGCAATTATTGCTATCTTTTTTGTTTGCCTTTATTTAGTTTCCTTATTTATAATAGCAGTTGTCACATCCGGGTGATTTTCCAGATAGGTTACGAGGTTGCCAATCGCATTAATCGAGTCCCAACTTAAGTGATGTTCAATGCCTTCAACATCCTTATAGCTTGGTCTTTATCGACGCCAAGATTTAATAAAAAACGTTCTAATAACGCGTGACGTTCGACTAATTTTTTACCCATTTTTTTACCTTGAGGTGTTAAAATCAATCCACGGTATTTTTCATAAATAAGGTACGCATCCTTATCGAGCTTCTGAACCATTTTTGTAACAGAGGACGGGTGTACATTTAAACTATCTGCTATATCTGAAACCCGGGCATAGCCTTTTTGTTCTATCAATAGATAAATTTGTTCTATATAATCTTCCATACTTGGCGTAGTCATTAAAAATCCCTCCAATGCGATGATAACTTATACTAATATTGTACACCAATCAAAATGTTTTCGCAAAGACAAACTTTTTCCTGCGAGTCAAACAAAAGCTGACTTAGTCACATCGATTTGCTATAGTAAAAGCTAAAAGTTGACCTCGTTGTTAATTTAGGCTATATTCGTAGTATAAAGTGGCTATCAATGATATCCATTTATCGCTAAAATTGGGGAGGCTTTTATCATGTATGTTGGTAAAGTAAAATGGTTCAATAATGAACAAGGCTACGGCTTTTTAGAAACTGATAAGGGTGACGATGTGTTTGTTCATTTTACAGCTATTCAAGTAGAAGGCTTTAAATCACTCGATGAAGGTCAAGCTGTCACCTTTGACATTATTGAAGGTACCCGTGGCCCCCAAGCAGCTAATGTCATTAAAACCGATAATTAAATACGTATGATGTGCCTTTGTCTGTATAGACGAGCGCAAATTCTCCATCTATATCATACCAGAATGGCAGTGACTGGCGAAAGTCGGCTGCCTTTTTTCATATGCTCTTGAAAATTCTGATGGAAACAATCGACAAGTTCGGTCGTTCCAATTTCTACAGTTCTATCCAGGGGACTTCATTTTTATTCCTCCAGTTCCATCAGCTAACAGCTCGTAAATTTCAAGTTCTCTATTTGCGATGGTGAAAAATCGCAACGACGGGAAATAGTCGCCTTTTTGCTTCCAAGTTGTTTGCTCCTACTGGGGGACTTCACTTTTATTTTAGGAGGGGTTTTGATGATCAAACTCTATGTCGATGGTGCCAGTGCTGGCAATCCGGGGGCAAGTGGTGTCGGTGTCGTTATTTTGGTTAACGGCTCGCAGCGGCAATTGAGTCACGCACTTGGCTGTCACAACAATCACGAGGCAGAATTTTTGGCTGTGATTTGGGGACTCGAACAATGCCAAGACTTTGGCACCAATCACACGCTCCAGCTCTGCTCTGATTCACAAGCCGTCATTGCTGCAATTAATAAACGCTACGCTAAAAAAGCACCATATGCCGACTACATAGACCGCATTTTAACGCTACTTGATGCCTATCCACTTGTGTTTTGTACGTGGTTACCACGGGCACAAAATAAGAAAGCTGATCAATTGGCGCGTTCAGCCATCAACACACTAAAAAAACCGTAACAGCCACCTATTCAGGTGCTGTTACGGTTTTTTATCGTCCAATGCATATTCGAAGGCTGCAAAAAGCAGCCCAACAATCACAAGCGTCAGTGGCGTTAACTCAACCGATGACATTAAATAATCGGCGCAGACAATTGTAACCGTATTTTCAATAACATACCAAATCACACGCCAGCGGCGGCCAACGAAACGACCGATGGCTTGAAACGGAAGATAGGTTAAAAGGTCAAGAAGAACAACCAAGCCAATAAAGGCTACCATTGCACCCTTTGATTCATACTTGATGCCTGCAAAATTCAAAACACCTAACATTAAACCAAAAATAAGAGCACCGAGTAGTAAAACGATGACAATCACAATGGCTACTTCAAACAGTTTCTCTCGTTTCACAATAGCCTCCTAATTAAGCGAGTAATTTGGCCAATTCACGTCGCACCACTTTCAAACCATAATAATCACAAATACCTAAACTGTCTTCACTAAAGCCACGGTAAAATAAATCGGCTAAATTGACAGTAATCGGCACCTTAATATGAATTTCAGCCAACTGTAATGACATTTTCAACATTTCGAGATCGGTTTGAATTTTTGTCATCTGCCCTTTTGGTAGTTCTGTGACATGATCAATCACAGTTTTTACATCACCGTATGTTTTGATTAAGGTTGTGGCTGTTTTTTCACCGATACCCTTAACGCCAGGATAACCGTCGGCTGTATCCCCCATAAACGCTTTTAAGTCGATTAATTGTTTAGGTTGGATTTCCCATTCGTTCACAAATGTGATGGGATCATATTTTTTATAGTTGCCATAGCCCTTTTGTAAAATCCAAACATCGGTATCAGTATCGACAAGTTGTAAAATATCTTTATCGCCCGTCACGATTGTCGTATGCACACCTTCGTGGCGGTAATGATCAGCTAGGGTTCCTAAACAATCATCCGCCTCATAGCCTTGGCAACTAATGTTAACAAAACCGAGGGCATCTGCAATTTCCTTCGCATAATCAAACTGTGGAATTAATTCGGCTGGCGGTGCAGAACGATGTGCCTTGTACTCGCCCCACATCTCATTGCGGAACGTGCCGCCTCCTAAATCCCAACAAACCCCCACATAATCCGATTGATGCTCATCAATTGCGGTTAAAAGATGTTTCACAAAACCTTGCACACCATTAGTCGGCACGCCGGCCTCGTTATACATAAATTGGTTTGAAACTGCTGTGGCATAAAAGGCGCGGAATAGTAACGCCATCCCATCGACCAACAGTACTTTTTTCTTTTCCAAAGATAGTCACTTCCTTTACGATTAAACGACTGATAGCCAGATTATGACACTGATCGTATCAACCTGGCTATCTCGCTCATTCTATTTAAATATCAGCTGGTGCAAAAATGACGCGACCCTCTTCAAATTTTTCAATTCGTGCTAATGAGACCATCTTCATCCCTTGATCAACGAGTAATGCTCGTCCTGGTTGGAATGTTTTTTCGATTACAATTCCGATACCAGCAATTTTAGCGCCGGCTTGATCCACTAATGATTTCAAACCGAGGGCTGCTTGCCCATTTGCCAAGAAGTCATCGATGATTAAAATAACGTCGTCTTTTTCAATGAAGTTTTTCGAAACAGCAATTTCATTCACTGTTTGTTTCGTGTAAGAACGAACCTCAGCAGTATATAAGCCGTCAGTTAATGTTAATGATTTGCTCTTACGTCCGAATACGACCGGTACGCCCATTTCTAAACCAGTCATAACAGCTGGTGCAATGCCTGAAGATTCTAATGTTAAGATACGTGTAACACCCATGTCTTTAAAGGCTGTTGCAAAGGCTTTACCCACGCCTGCCATTAATACGGGGTCAATTTGATGGTTTAAAAAAGCATCTACCTTCAAAATGTCGTCGCCAATAACCTTACCACTTTCAAGAATCTTTGTTTCTAGTTGTTTCACAAAAAAAGCCCCCTATAGATTGAATTTATCTTTTATTATATCATAAACGACATGCGTTTGAATAGATACTAACGCAATAAGGGGCGTTAGTGCACTATGCCGTTTCGAGAAATGCACAACAAAACACCCAACAGCTTCGCTTTCAGCAAAAAAACCGTGCGTTCTTCCTACTTAAAGAAGAGTCACGGTTTACTTATCATAAATAAAAAAGTTCCTAGTTAACTTTAACAATCCAATCGGCTGGTGCTTCTACATCACCGTATTGGATACCAACGAGCTCATCGTATAATCTTTTTGTAATCGGACCAACCTCAGTCTCAGAATAAAAGACATGGAAATCATCGCCATGTTGGATGCCGCCAATTGGAGAAATAACAGCCGCTGTCCCACAGGCACCTGCTTCTTTGAATTCTGCTAAGTCAGCAATTGCAACCTTACGCTCAGTTGCTTTTAACCCAAGACGATGCTCTGCTAAATAAAGCAACGAATATTTTGTAATACTCGGTAAAATCGATGGCGATAACGGGGTCACAAATTCATCGTTTGCCGTAATACCGAAGAAGTTAGCGGCACCGACTTCTTCAATGTAAGTGTGGGTCGCAGGATCCAAGTAAATCGCATCACTGAATTTGCGCTCATGTGCTTCTTTACCCGCAATAAAACTAGCTGCATAATTACCACCCACTTTAGCAGCACCAGTCCCATTAGGAGCAGCACGGTCATAGCTTGATACAACAAAATTAGTCGGAGTTAAACCACCTGCAAAATAAGGGCCCACTGGCATGCAGAAGATTGAGAAGATATATTCTGAAGCTGGGCTCACACCGATATTGTCACCGACACCAATTAAGTAGGGACGGAGATAAAGTGAGCCTCCTGTGCCATACGGTGGAATGTATGCTTCATTTGCTTTTACTACCGCACGACAGGCTTCAACAAATACGTCTGTTGGTACTTCTGGCATTAATAAACGCTGACAGCTTTGTTGCATACGAACAGCATTTCGATCTGGTCGGAATAAATTAATCGAACCATCTTTGCAACGGTATGCCTTTAAGCCCTCGAAACATTGTTGACCATAATGCAAAGCCGGCGATCCTTCAGAAATCGTCACGGTGTTGTCGCTTGTGAGTTCACCAGCATCCCATTGTCCGTCTTTATAGTTCGATCGGAAACGGTAGTCTGTTTTAATATAGTTAAATCCTAGATTGTTAAAATCAATGTCTTTTGCACTCATTGTAACCCCACCTTTATGTTTTAGCGATGATGTAGTGACGTCATCGTCATTTTATTTAGTATAGCAAAAAAAAAGGTCAAAATAACAGAAAATTCAAATTTATCCGCTGTTTAACTGAATCTCTGCTCACCTTGCTATTATACCTGTTATTACTAACAAATTCACGTCTTATCACAATTGGCGATTCTTCTTCTTTGTCCCTACTAATAAAGCCCACTAAAAAGTTTTTATCCCTCCTTAGCAAGGCTTATTTTTTCGATTTGCAACTTAGTTTCGTTTGTTTTTGCGAACGATTACGAGCACTAATACCACTATAAGTGCGATAACGATTATCCCAACACTAATTGTCAGTGTCCATGGGAAGGCTTGCTTTGGTGTAGTCGTTTGTTCTTCGTGTGCTGTGACAGCCTGACTCACGGTAAAGTCTTTGGTCAACTGCCATTTGTTATTCGTTTTATCACTCGCTGCTACCGTCAAGGTGTATTCGCCGTTTGAAAGTGCTCTCTTTTCCAAATCTATCGGCAATGAAAAAGCACTGTTAGGTGCCATTCCAAGTTGTTCTTTTTTCAATGTGACAATCGTTTTTTCACTGCCTTTTTTTTGTTAGTTTCGCTTCAATTTTCAAGCCAGAGATGATGGCGGCCTGTGTATTTCGCAGTGTAGCTGCAATCAGTGTTTTATCATTTTTTTCGGTTGTTGCAATTGCATTCAACGCTAATTTAGGTATGATTTTTTTATCCGTATTACTAATTTTCAATCCAATGACATATGAAAATTCATTTTTAATTTGTTGTTTCTCTTCGGTTTCATTCATTTGTTCGTCCTGTTTTTTCGCTATGTAAAAACCGCCCAATAAAACACCATCAAATGACTCTTGTGGCATCTTAATTTGATAAGCCACTGTCTTTGTTTCATTGGCCTTTAAGGTGATTTGGGTTGGCCCTGTCACAAGCTCAGCAATCGCTACTTTCATTGATTTATCTTGTTTCACTTTACTTGCACTGTAATCGATAACGCCATTACTGTTTGTTGATGCGGTATTAACCGCCGTTTTTAACGTGATTGCTTTCGCGGTATTATTGCTCATTTCAATTGCAATTTTTTGCTTGGCAGCCGGCTTAAGGCGCAAATCAAAATAACTCACATCTGGATTGTTTTGAGTTGTTGGTAAAATTGCTTTAACATTAAATGCCATTGCATCAGCCTGCGTAACATAAGGCATTAAACTCGTGCATGCGAATACAATAATAATACAACTAATAATTTTTTTCATAACGTTCCTCCATTTATCGTTCGCTGTTTTAAACCGTTCTATTGTCGTTTCAATATAACAGTTCACTAGGGCTGTTGCAAACACATCAAGCTGATATGCCGTTCTCATTTTTGTCTTTTAAAATACAAAAAAAGAAGCCCTACATAATTGTAGGGCTGCAAACGTTTAGACGATATCGTAATCACTATCAGACATTGATTCCACTTGACCGAGTAAATAGCCATTACCGACTTGCGAGAAGAAGTCATGGTTGTTCGTTCCTGTCGAAAGTCCATTCATTACGATTGGACTGACATCTTCGGCCGTATCAGGGAATAATGGGCTGAAACCGAGGTTTGCTAATGCTTTATTCGCATTGTAGCGTAAAAAGACTTTAACATCTTCTGTCCAACCAATCTCATCATAGAGAGATTCGGTATACTTCACTTCGTTTTCATACAGTTCATAAAGGAAGGCGTACACCCAACCTTTGATTTTTTCTTGCTCTGCTTCGGTAATTTCATTGAACGACAATTGGAATTTGTAGCCAATATACGTGCCGTGAACACTTTCATCACGGATGATTAATTTAATAACTTCCGCAACGTTAGGCAACTTATTGTTACCTAAGAAATAAAGTGGTGTATAAAAACCAGAGTAGAATAGGAAGCTCTCCAGAAAAACGCTGGCAATTTTTTGTTCGAACGGTGTCCCTGTTTGGTATACATCGTTGATCATGCCGGCTTTCTTTTGTAGAAATTCATTGGTGTTTGTCCATGCAAAGATTTCAGTAATTTCTTTCGGAGTGTTTAACGTCGAAAAAATCGATGAATAACTTTTAGCATGAACAGATTCCATAAATTGGATATTGTTATAAACCGCTTCTTCATGCGGTGTACGAACAGATTGACGCAGCGCCGCCATCCCATCTTGTGATTGCAGCGTATCTAACAATGTTAAGCCACCAAAGACACGTTCAACCAAATGTTTTTCTGTTTCAGACAATGAGCGCCAGTCATCTAAATCATTAGAGATAGGAATACGCGTATCCAACCAAAATTGTTCAGTCACTTTTTCCCAGGTCTTTTTATCGAGAATGTCTTCAATCTCATTCCAGTTAATTGCTGTATAGGCTTGCTTGTTAGTTGTCACGAGTGTGAGCCCCTTTCTGTTTCGGATTGGTTAGATTGAGCAGCTTTCACACGTGTTACTGCCAACTTCTTCTGCATCATCTGTGTAAGTACGAATGTAGTACAGTGATTTAATGCCTTGACGGTGTGCATAATGACGTAAGATGGTTAAATCACGTGTTGTCTGTTTCTCACTTGATTTCCATTCATAAATGTCAGTTGACATCGTTGAGCGCATAAACAACGTAAGACTCATGCCTTGATCGATGTGTTGTTGCGCTGTTGCATACACATCAATGACGCGACGCATGTCCATATCATAAGCAGATGTATAATACGGAATGGTTTCATCCGATAAATACGGTGCTGGATAATAGGTTTTACCTGTTTTCTTCTCTTGGCGCTCTTCGATGCGTTGCGTGATTGGGTGCAATGATGCACTCGTTTCGTTGACGTATGAAATCGAGCCGTTTGGTGCGACTGCTAAACGGTTTTGGTTGTATAAACCACTCGCTTTAATCTCATCACGAAGTGTCGCCCAATCTTCAGCAGTCGGTACAAAGATATCTTTAAAGATGTCTTTAACCTTGTCTGTTTCAGGTGCCCACGTTTCGTTGATGTATTTATCGAAGTAGCTACCACTTGCGTAATCTGATTTTTCAAATCCGGCAAATGATTCCCCACGTTGTTTGGCAATGTTATTACTCTCAACAAGTGTCCAGTAATTCAACAACAAGAAGTAAATGTTCGTGAAATCAAGTGATTCCTTCGAACCGTAGCTCATTTGATTCATCGCTAAGTAAGTGTGTAACCCCATCGCGCCTAAACCGATAGTATGAGCTAAATCGTTCCCGTGTTTAATTGATGGTACAGCGTCGATTGATGATGAGTCAGTCACAAACGTTAACGCACGTGTCATCGTCCGTACCGATTTACCAAAATCAGGTGATGCCATCAAGTTGACAATGTTTGAAGAGCCGAGGTTACAACTAATGTCAGTACCTAATTCTTCAAACGTTTGGTCATCATTAATGACTGATGGTTTTTGCACTTGTAAGATTTCAGAGCAAAGATTACTCATCACGACTTTACCATCGATCGGGTTCGCTTTGTTGACTGTATCAATATTAATCACATACGGATACCCCGACTCTTGTTGGAGTTTCGAAATTTCAGTTTCTAACTCGCGGGCACGAATTTTTGATTTTTGAATTTCGGGGTTGTTTACGAGTGCTTCGTACTCGGCTGTAATATCAACGTATGAGAACGGACGGCCATAGACACGTTCGACATCGTAAGGACTGAATAAATACATAAAATCATCGTTGCGGGCCAATTCATAAAACTTATCTGGTACGACTAGACCGAGTGATAAGGTCTTTACGCGAATTTTTTCATCGGCGTTTTCTTTCTTAGTTGCTAAGAAAGAAACAACGTCTGGATGAAATACGCTTAAGTAAACCGCACCGGCACCTTGACGCTGACCGAGTTGGTTACTGTAGCTGAAACAATCCTCTAAAATTTTCATGACCGGTACGACACCACTTGCGGCACCTTGGTAGCCTTTAATCGGATCACCGGCTGCACGTAAGTTTGAAAGTGAGACACCCACACCGCCACCAATACGTGACAGTTGTAAGGCTGAGTTGACGATACGGCCAATGCTGTTCATGTCATCGGTTGCTTGGATTAAGAAACATGATACCAACTCACCACGACGTTTACGACCTGCGTTTAAGAATGAAGGTGTTGCCGGTTGATAGCGTTGGTTGATCATCTCATCGACTAAATCAAGTGCCAATTGTTCATCGCCATTAGCGAAGTATAAGGCGTTAAATGAAACACGGTCTTCATAACGTTCTAAATAACGTTCACCATCATTCATCTTCAAAGCATACTGTGTGTAAAATTTATGAGCGCCCATGAATGAGCGAAAACGGAATTTTTTAGCATAGGCTTTTTTGAAAACTTCTTTGACGAAGTCCATCGAGTATAATTCAATAAATTCACGTTCGATATAATCATTATTAATTAAATAATGCAGTTTTTCTTTCAATGAATGAAAGAATACTGTATTAGGATTGACGTGTTCAAGGAAATACGCATGAACAGCTTCGCGGTCTTTATTCAATGGGATTTTTCCATCAACCGGGCGGTTCAATTCATTGTTTAATTTGAAATAAGTGATTTCTTTCGGTTTACTGTGTAAACGAGGTGTTTCCAATCGACTCAACCCCTTTAATAAATTTGTCGACGTCCTTCTCTGTACCGTTGAATTCAAATTCAGCGATTATTGGTACGTCGTATTTCTTTGCTAAATCACGCGCGGTAAAAACATATAGCTCAGCAAAATTACGATTGCCACTGCCCGCAACTCCTTTAAAATAACGACGATTGTCTTGATAATCAATAAAGTCATCAATAATACCGGTCATTTCAAAATCATACGTTGGTGCAACAACAACAAAATCTGCCGTCATTTGTTTGGTTGGAAAGGCGGTTGATAGTTCATAGCATTCAAACGGTAATTTTTCAACGAAGCGACGTGTTTGTCCCGTTAATGTCATGTAGACAATTAACATGTTACTCAGCTAAGCCTTTCAACTTGTCTGGTGCAAAACCAACGATTGGGTCGAAGCCTTCTTTAAAGGTAACTGGTGTGCTACTGTAGCCATTGTCCTTTAAAAAAGCTAAGGCGGTTTCATCATCCATCACATTACGTGTTTCAAATTCAATTCCTTCGCCTGTTAATAACGTCTTGGTCATGTCACATTGTGGACAGCCATATTTTGTATAAACAATTGTTTTACTCACGTCTTCTTCCTCCTCTGTTACAAAAAGAAAGTGCCTTCCCACAGTTCGTTTTATAACCTTAAACGACAGGAACGCCTTCTTTTATTTAACATCATATTGTGTACAAAAACTATTCTATCATATTGCAAACACAAAATGTAGTGTTCTAACTCTTGAAAAAAAAGCTTGACAAGCAAAAGTCAATTCCCATGCCCTTTTAGCGAAACAAACTTTTTTTTTCGCGTTCAAAACTTCCCATTTATTTTAGTTTGTACACGCTTGTATAACGTTTTTCTAAAAAATCAATGAGATGACGCGGTTGCAGTGACGCACCTGTTGCATTTTTCATGATAGCTGTCGGTGTTTTTGTTTTACCATACTGATGAACATGTTCGGTCAACCAATTTTTAATCGGCAAATAATTACCACTTGCAATAACAGACTCGATATCGATTGTTTGGCGCATTGCCTGTTCCAGTTGAGCGGCATTCAATAACCCGAGTAAATACGATGGGAAATAGCCGAAGTCACCTCCTGCCCAATGAATATCTTGTAACAAGCCCTCTACATCGTTCGCTGGGGTGATTCCGAGGTGTTCCTGGTACTTAGCTTGCCAAACGGTTTGTACCTCCGCTACGTCCAAATTATCATTGAATAACGCCTTTTCAATCTCATAGCGAATAATAATGTGAAGAGCATAGGTTAAAATATCAGCTTCAATCCGAATAAGTGACGGTTTTGTTTCGTTTAACGCCTCATAAAACACATCGAATGGCACATCATCGAAGGCTGGTTGAGCATAATGTTGCAGACGGGCATAATTATCCTGCCAGAACGCTTCACTCGAACCAAGGATGATTTCATAAAAAAGCGACTGCGATTCATGTATCCCCATTGAGACGCCTTCTGATAAAGGAGTCCCATCGTACTGTGCATCGATGTTTTGTTCATAAATAGCATGACCCCCTTCATGGATTAAGCCGAGGACAGCTGTTTTAAAATTCAGTTCGTCATAACGGGTTGTGATGCGCACATCACCTTGATTGAGCGAAATTGCGAATGGGTGAATCGTATCATCAATCCGACCAGACTCAAAGTCAAAGCCCATTTTTTGCAACACTTCTTCACTGAAGGCGATTTGCTTATCCTTCGCAAACGGACGTTCTAACACACTCGCATCTGGTTGATGCTCAGCTGCCTGCGTCCTTTTTAATAAGTCTACCATTGCTGTTCTTACTTCGGCAAAGAGCTCGTCTAATACAGCGACTGTCATGCCTGGTTCAAATTGATCTAACAGTGTATCATACGGTGTGTCTTTTTCGCCCCAATATGAGATAAATTTTTTCTTGTACGCAATAATCTCCGCTAAGTATGGCTGAAAGAGGCTGTAATCATTTTGTGCACGCGCTTCTTCCCACGCGGCCTCAGCATTTGATTGAAGAACTGTGTAAGCTTCGTACTCGGCTGGCGGAATCGCCGCAAAACGTGCTGTTTTTTGAGAAATATCCGTCACTAATGCTTGCACGAGTGGCTCCAACTCATCATGATGTGCCTCTAGATAGGTGACATTCTCAATCAATGCTGGTTCTGTTGATAAACGAAAAATTTCAGCTGATAATAAACCGACAACATTGGAACGTTGCGTTGTTCCCTGTGTCGGAATACCGGTACGCATATCCCAATAAACCAATGCAAGCGCTTCTTCATAGCCTTTAATTTTTTTACACTGTTCAATAAATGCCGCGCTAACTGTGTGACTATTCGTCATTTCAACCACTCCTCATCATTTGTTTGACTCGTACATCTAATACAAAATCCGTTCCTCTAACAGCGAGAGAAACGGATAGTTATTCATATGTCTGTACGTAGTTTAAGGCCACTAGCCGTACAGACCGCGTTTAGTCTTGGCTCGCTTGCCTGTACCAACAGCTCTCAAATTTCAGTTCCGCCTAGCGATACAACTTATCGCTTGGGCAGACCTTCCAATTTCTACGCTGTTATACGGTACAGACCGCGTTTAGTCTTGCTGCTTGCTT
>NZ_AODH01000048.1 GCF_000525915.1 Brochothrix campestris FSL F6-1037
CTCGGAGTCGAGTACCATCTGTACACTCACCTCAAAGGCTCGTGTTTCCTAGAACAAAAGAATTTAAAGCCGTTCTAAACGGCAGTGATTGGAGAAAATAACGTCTCGACTATTTCCCGTCGATGCGTTATTTTTGAAATCACCCAAGTTTAGGATTTAAATACGAGAGGATATAACAACGTTTCTTTTCAGTCAAGTCATCTTGTAGCAAAAGCAAATTGTCTATCGATGATTTTCGATAGAAAATTTGCTTTTTTTGTTATTGTCATTAAAAAAATGACTTTTTTTATTTTAACAGAGGGATTCCAATCCCAATTCACCATTTTTTTCAAGTTCATTACAGTATAAGTCAACATCATCTGCAATGTCACGTATCGATTCCACGATAACGCGTCCATCGCATACCATGCTTTTCTTTTGCATCAGCAAAAATACGTTCAACAGATTTTTTCCGACCGATTTAAGGGGGGACTGCGCGTAATGGGAAAGCGTTAGACGAATACACCGCAGCGAGGAGGATGAGGCAACGCCCGCAACAGCTTCCCTCATAATTGGAAGGGAAAAGTAGCAAACCATATTGGTTTACTACTTTGCTGTATTATAAATAATGTTCATCTAAGTATAGTTTTTTTTGTAGTTTTCCTTGTTTGAAAATCCACCCCGTATAAGAAGAATGGATATGTAGGTGTTGATCGAGTTTAACGACAGCTACAAACGGATAATGTCCGTTGCTACGATATCGTAGATCGGTAAAGACGACTAAATAGCCATTGTCAGAGAGACGTTCGAGTTGCCAACGGTATACTTTTGAAAACGATAGAAATGAACGAATGTTCTCATCTTCTAACGCTTTTAATATAATAGGGTCTTCCATCGGTAAAGGAAGTCGTTTGAATTTTTCAAGCATCGTGACCTGTGTCCGATAGGCGCGTGCAACATAATAGGTATCTTTTGTAATGACAGCAATACGCCATTGAAAAAAAATGTGAAGTTGATGAAATCATTATTTCTTCGACCTCATCGTCGATAAGACGAATAGTTGAGCGACGTACACTACGTTGGATGGAGTAGCGCAATACGTAATAAGCGATTAAACTCAAATACATCGTACCGAAAATGATAAGTGGTTGCCGGTACAGCATCCACAGAAGAACTGCTAGTACATGACTTCCGAAAATATACCAATCAAAGGTATTGATGAAACCAAGTCCAATCCATTGTCTGCTGAAAGGTCTTAAGGCTTGTGTGCCGTAAGCGTTGAATATATCAACAAACACATGCAGACAAACAGCGAAGCAACTCCAAAGGAATAAATGGAGCCAATTAAATTGAAAGGCGTATCCGAAAACAAGCGTTATTAAAGCAGGCCAGATGAGGAGAAACGGTAATGAGTGCGTGAGGCCACGATGATTCCGAATGTAAATGCCGTTTCCTTTAAGTTTTAAGATAGTATCAATATCAGGGGCCTGTTGAGCAACAACCATCGCACCCATCAGTCCAAGCATACTAATATCAGGTGTTTGAAAAGCAGGGTCAACGGTTGCCAAGCCGCCAATTGCAATCCCCATAGCTAAATGTGTGGCTGAGTCCATTAAATCTCCTCCTAGTAATCATAGTGAATACTCGTTATAATAAAAAAGATAATAAATGCGTTACTGACTAATACCATTATCTAATTGTTATTATACAGTGTTGTCACTGATGTATCAAAAAGGAGTCGCTAAAAGAGTGATGAGTAATTGGAGTGAACAAGAAAAACAACAATTCCCAGATAATCTCGTTACCTGGTATGAAGATGAAAAACGTGAGCTTCCGTGGCGTGAAAACAGAGACCCTTATCGGGTATGGGTATCAGAAATAATGTTGCAACAAACACAAGTAGATACAGTTATCCCTTACTTCGAACGTTTTATGACACTGTTTCCGACGATGCATATTTTTGCGGAGGCACCAGAAGAATTGATTTTAAAAGCGTGGGAAGGATTAGGTTATTATTCACGCGTGCGCAATTTACAAACAGCTATGAAAGAAGTCGTGGAACTGTATGATGGCATAGTGCCAACCGATAAAGAAACGGTTTTAGCGCTTAAAGGTGTTGGACCTTATACAGCCGGTGCTATTTTAAGTATCGCTTATAATCAACCAGAGCCAGCAGTGGATGGTAATGTGTATCGTGTCTATTCACGTTTGATGGAAATTGAAGATGATATCGCGAAAGCTAAAACACGCAAAGTGTTTGAAAAGGTCGTTGCTGAAACAATATCACAGACAAATCCAGGTGCCTTTAACCAAGCATTGATGGATTTGGGTGCCACTATTTGTACGCCTAAAAACCCAAAATGTGCTGCGTGTCCAGTGGCGCAATATTGCCGTTCGCATGCTAGTGGGACCATGCTTAACTTTCCAGTCAAAACAAAAAAAATTAAAACAAAGCAAAGGTACTTAGTAACAGCGATTATTCAAAATAACGCTGGCGAAATTCTCGTGCAGCAACGACCCGAGACAGGGTTATTGGCTAATATGTGGATGTTTCCTTCTATAGAAGCGGATAAACCCTTTGCCGACCTAGCGACAAGTTTCAAAATCGGTCTTGATTTACCGGTGTATGTCAATCAAGAGTCGCTCGGGCAAGTCAAACACGTCTTTTCGCATCTGAAGTGGGAAGTTGAGACACTAACCGGTATCATCACAACCGATGAGTTTAAACTACCGGAAAACTACCGTTTTGTTTCGATTACTGCAATGAAACACTTACCGTTTCCGGTACCGTATCAAAAAGTATGGCAATTATATTTAAAAACAAGGAGTGGAATGAGAGATGAATAAGGTAGCATTAGTAACAGGTAGTAGTAGAGGGATTGGGCGCTTAATAGCAATTCGTTTAGCGGAACAAGGCTATGATATTGTTGTTAATTTTAATCGTAATCGTAAAAAAGCCGAAGAAGTACAGGCGGAAATAGAAGCCTTAGGTCGAAAATGTTTAATCGTCAAAGCTAATGTAGGTGACGTCACTAAAATCCAAGAATTGTTTGCAACAGTCGCATCAGAGTTCGGTCGTTTAGATGTGTTTATTAATAATGCAGCCAGTGGTGTCTTGAAACCGGTGATGGAATTGACAGAAAAACATTGGGATTGGACGATGTCAATCAATGCTAAATCACTTTTGTTCGCAGCGCAAGAAGCGGCTAAATTGATGACTCGTACCGAAGAAGGCGGTGCGATTGTGAGCTTGAGCTCAATTGGTTCAATGCGCGTACTTGAAAATTACACAACGGTGGGCGTCTCGAAAGCCGCAGTCGAAGCCTTGACGCGATATTTAGGTGTTGAATTAGCGAGTGAAGGTATCCGCGTAAATGCAGTGTCAGGAGGCGTTGTACAAACAGAGGCGCTGGACCATTTCCCGAACCGTGAGGAGTTGTTGGCGGATGCAATTAAACACACACCAATGGGCCGCATGGTACAAGCGGAAGATCTTGTTGATGCGGTGATGTTTTTAGTTTCAGATCAAGCTAAAATGATTTGTGGTCAGACGCTTGTCATTGACGGTGGGCGCTCATTACCCGTTTCATAAAATAACGGTACCGCTTTAATTTTATTACATCCTTATGGTATACTTATTAGTGAAATTAGTTGTAAATAGAATATAACCATGAACACTAGTTATATTGTGCTTGTATTTAGATGCTATCAAGCAGTATTTGCCGCAAAACAGCCATAATGATGCCGTAGTCGTTGCTTAGATGACTTAATAAGTGAGTCGAAGAACGAGTGTTAGAGTTATGAGTTATTCCAGAAAGTAGGTTATAACAATGTGTCTTCCGAATGAAGGGGACGTCATTAAGATTCAAAGTTATAAACACGACGGTAAACTTCATCGTACCTGGAAAAAGACGACTGTTTTAAAGGCGACTGATCAATTACTTATCGGCGGAAACGATCGAACGCTGGTGGTGGAATCTGATGGACGCAAATGGATTACGAGAGAACCAGCAATTTCTTATTTTCATAAAGAACATTGGTTTAACGTAATTTCGATGATACGTGCAGATGGGGTCCATCATTATTGTAATATTGGTTCTCCTTATCTGATTGATAACGAAGCACTTAAGTATATCGATTATGATTTAGATATTAAAGTGTTCCCAAATGGGAGTTTTCATTTGTTAGACGAAGATGAATATGAGTTCCGAAAACGTTCAATGCATTATCCCGAAGAGGTTGATCGTATCCTGAAACAACAGCTAGGCATTTTGACAGAGTGGGTACTCGATAAAAAGGGACCTTTTTCAGATGACTATATTGATTTTTGGTACTATAATCAATACCGTTCGCTGCATCCGAATAATGACGTTGTGAAAAACACTGATCTTTAAAGATTAGTGTTTTTTTTGAAATAATGAATTCTTTAATGAAAAACAGCGATAGGAATCATTGACAGTTGGTCGACCTTAACAGTAGAATGAGAATAGTTATAAAAAAGTAAGTGAAAGGATGATATATCATGGAACATACACATGATCATCTACAAGAAGCGATTGATGTTTTAAAACATCGAGGTGTGAGAATTACGCCACAAAGACGAGCAATTTTAAACTTTCTAATCGAAGCCCATACACATCCGACTGCAGATGAGATATATAAAGCGTTGGCTCCGAATTATCCAAATATGAGCGTTGCAACTGTCTATAATAATCTTCATGTATTCAAGGATGCGGGGATTGTGAAAGAACTGTCTTATGGTGATGTATCGAGTCGCTTTGATTTTGCCTCGCATGAACATTACCATGCGATTTGTGATAATTGTGGAAAAATAGTTGATTTTTCGTATCCAGGTTTAGAAGAAGTTGAAAGCTTAGCAGCTCATGTCACTGGGTTTGCTATTTCACGTCATCGGCTAGAAGTTTATGGTCTTTGTGATGAGTGCAAAAAGAAAGTTTGAAAACTTGTTGACGGCAGTAAAATGATTTGGTATTATAGAAAATGTCCTTGATAAGAGAAGGAAGAAAAACAGTTGCGGGAATGCAAAATGATTTTTTTGAACTACTCTTATATTGAGAGTACGTTGATTTTGTAAAGCTAGGTATGAGAAACAATGCCTTCGAAAAACAGTTGACAAACTGAGAGACAACATGTTATTATTAGTAAGTCCTAAAGAAGTTTCTTGGGAGAAACAATTTTATTTGATAGAAAAGTTGTTGACTCAAATCAGCGGGCGTGATATACTAAAGCAGTTGTCAGCGAGAGCCGATAACGATTGACCTTTGAAAACTGAACGAACAAAAAGATGTTATATGCTTAAACTCTTAGGAGTTTAACCAATTAATTTCGTAACGACAACAAGTAATAAATTTTTAGCTAGCGAACTAGTTAAGGATCATTTGACGGTTTAAACACCGTTACTTTTTTAACGAGAGTTTGATCCTGGCTCA
>NZ_AODH01000049.1 GCF_000525915.1 Brochothrix campestris FSL F6-1037
TGCAACCTTCTCGCGTAAACGCTTGTTCGGTTACAACGCAATGGTCGGCTCAATCGTCGTCATTTCATTCTTGAGTTTCTTAGTATGGGTTCACCATTTCTTCACAATGGGTAACGGTACAGCTGTTAACTCTGCTTTCTCGATAACAACAATGTTAATTTCAATCCCAACCGGGGTTAAAATATTTAACTGGCTCTTTACAATGTACAAAGGACGTATCACGTTTACAACACCAATGATTTGGGCAATTGCCTTTATCCCTAACTTTGTAATCGGTGGTGTAACCGGCGTTATGCTTGCAATGGCAGCTGCCGATTACCAATACCACAACACATACTTCCTTGTTTCACATTTCCACTACGTATTAATTGCGGCAACTGTATTTGCCTGTTTTGCAGGTTTCATCTACTGGTACCCATTAATGTTCGGACATAAGTTAAACGAACGTATTGGTAAATGGTTCTTCTGGTTCTTCATGATTGGTTTCAACGTCTGCTTCTTCCCACAATACTTCTTAGGCTTAGATGGTATGCCTCGTCGTATTTACACTTACAGTGCCGAAGATGGTTGGACAACACTTAACTTTATCTCATCAATGGGTGCGTTATTAATGGCCATTGGTTTCCTTATTCTTGCTTACAACATTGGTTACAGTTTCTTCAAATCAAAACGCGAAGTATCAGGCGATGCTTGGGGACATGGTCGTACGTTAGAGTGGGCAACTACTTCAGCAATGCCACCATTTTACAACTTTGCAATTGAACCAGAATGGAACGACCATGATGATTTCTATCATAAAAAAGAAACAAATACTGTACCTGTTTACACTGAAAAAGATTATAAACCAATTCACATGCCTAAAAACACTTACTTTGGGATGACGATTTCATTATTTATGTTTATCGGTGCCTTTGGACTTGTGTTCTATTGGAATGGAATTGCGATTGCCGGTTTAATCGGCGTATTTGTATGTATGATTTACCGTTCGTTCTCAACAACAAAAGACGACGGTTACTACGTATCAGTTGAAGAAATTGTTGCAACTGAAAATGCGATTAAAGCGAAACAAGAAGCTGCAGCGAAAGGGGGCGAAGCGTAATGTCATCACACCAAGTCGATGTAAATAAACCGTTGGAGTATCAAGACCACCAAGGTCACTTAAACATTATCGGTTTTTGGATTTTCTTAGGAGCTGAGGTAGCGCTTTTCGCTACTTTGTTTGCGACTTACTTCGTAATGAAAGCTGGCGGTTCTGATGCCGGTTTCCACCCTGCGGATATGTTTGAATTACCACTTGTCTTTAAAATGACGTTCTTGTTATTAACAAGTAGTTTTACTTGTGGTCTTGCCTTACACGCAATGCGTCAATCTAAGTGGACACAGTTTATGGTGTATCAAATCCTCACACTCTTAATGGGTATGGGCTTTGTCTACTATGAAGTTTATGAGTTTGTTCACTATGTAAGCGAAGGCGTTAACTTAGGCGTAGGCTCTTACTGGTCAGCATTCTTCGTTTTACTTGGGACCCACGGTGCCCACGTATCTGTCGGTATCATTTGGATTATTGGTTTATTAATTCAATTCAAACGAATGGGATCAATGACACCAAAACTTGCGTCGAAATTTTTCGTCTCAAGTCTTTACTGGCATTTCCTTGACGTTATTTGGATCTTTATCTACACTGGCGTTTACTTGTTCGGAATAATGCAATAGAAAAGGAGGTAGACCATTATGACAGAAAAAACATCTCATCAATCGCATGCGGGCTTCCCTTGGAAACACGTTATCGGTTTTGTTTTATCAATCGTTTTAACCTTATTAGCAGCGTATGCAGCTGTTTCTGATTTAAGTGTTAATATTATTCTTGTGTTTATCTTTATCATGGCATTTGTTCAAGCAGGTATTCAACTGTTCATGTTCATGCACGTGAATGAAGAAGACCCCGATTACACACAACTCGGTAACTTCTTATTTGCTGCGGTTATCGCAGTTATTATCGTTATTGGTTCTTACTGGGTTATGGAAATGGCACACGCAAACCACTTAATGTAAGGATGAGCACTGACTTTCGGTTTGAGAGTCAGTGCTTTTTTCTCAATTAAATGAGGGGGCTTAATTAATGTTAATCAAAAAACTGCTATTGGTAAGTCTAGAAGTAATTATTGTTTGTTTGGCAGCCCTCTGGCTCCGGCATTTGGTGTCACCTGTCAGTATGTCACTGTTAATTGTAGTAACAACATTAATCATGATGGCGCTGTGGCATCTTTATCCACGCTTAACCACTCAAACAAAAGCGCCACTCTTAAAAGGTTTCATGATTTTAATCGATTGTGCAATCGTTGTTTCTATCGGCTTTTTGTTTAAATAATCTGACAATTTGCGATTGTTGACAACGTCTAAAATTACTGGTAATCTCGTAATTAATATAAAAAATAAAGGGGATGTATACACGGTGTGGGAAAATAAATTTGTTAAAGAAGGACTAACATTTGATGATGTCTTGTTAGTACCAGCTAAATCGAACGTATTACCAAATGATGTGGATTTAAGTGTTGCACTAACACCAACATTAAAATTAAACATTCCAATTTTAAGTTCTGCAATGGACACAGTCACAGAAGCCAAAATGGCGATTGCAATGGCACGTCAAGGTGGTATGGGTGTTATTCATAAAAACATGTCAATTGAACAACAAGCTGAAGAAGTTGAAAAAGTAAAACGTTCTGAAAGTGGCGTTATTATTGACCCCTTTTATTTAACACCAGACAACCAAGTGTTCGATGCCGAACATTTAATGAGCAAATACCGTATTTCAGGTGTGCCAATCGTTAACAACAACGAAGATCGCATTCTTGTCGGTATCATTACAAACCGTGATATGCGCTTTATTCAAGATTACTCAATTTTAATTAACGATGTGATGACTAAGGAGAATCTTGTCACAGCTGAAGTAGGTACTACCTTACAAGAAGCTGAAAAAATCCTTCAAAAACATCGTATCGAAAAATTACCATTAGTTAGCAATACAGGTGTTTTAAAAGGTTTAATTACGATTAAAGATATTGAAAAAGTCATCGAATTCCCGAATGCAGCTAAAGATACATTAGGTCGTTTATTAGTTGCAGCAGCAGTCGGTGTTTCAAATGACACCTTCCAACGTGCGACAAAATTAGTCGATGCGGGTGTTGATGCACTTGTGATCGATACGGCTCATGGTCATTCTGAAGGGGTAATGAAAAAATTCGCTGAGATGCGTGCTGCTTTCCCAAAAACAAATATTATTGCAGGTAACGTAGCGACAGCTGCTGCAGCCCGTGATTTATTCGAACTCGGTGTTGATGTTGTTAAAGTAGGAATTGGTCCCGGTTCAATCTGTACAACACGTGTTGTAGCAGGTGTGGGTGTTCCTCAAATCACAGCGATTAATGACTGTGCTGCCGTTGCTCGTGAATACGGTAAAACAATCATCGCTGATGGTGGGATTAAATACTCAGGTGATATCGTTAAAGCAATTGCTGCCGGTGGTAATGCTGTAATGCTCGGTAGTATGCTTGCAGGAACAGATGAATCGCCTGGCGAAACTGAAATTTACCAAGGTCGTCGCTTTAAAACATACCGTGGTATGGGCTCGTTAGCAGCGATGGAAAATGGCTCAAAAGACCGTTACTTCCAATCAAACACTGACGCTAAAAAATTAGTGCCTGAAGGTATTGAAGGCCGCATGGCTTATAAAGGTTCATTAGGAGATGTTATCTTCCAAATGATTGGTGGTTTACGCTCAGGTATGGGATACACCGGCTGTGGTTCAATTCCTGACTTAATTGAAAATGCGCAATTCGTTAAAATGACTGGTGCTGGATTACGTGAATCACATCCACACGATATTCAAATTACGAAAGAAGCACCAAACTATAGCATTCAAAGTTAAAAGTGAAACCAAACGGTAGAAACGAGCAAATTGGAAGGAAAACGAAAGCGATGATTTGTATCGCGTAGGTTTTTCTGAAATTTGACAGTTTCTGTTTGGCGTAACTGGACAAGTTAAAAGTGAAACCAAACGGTAGAAACGAGCAAATTGGAAGCATCGACCTCAGTGTCGATGCTTTTTTTTTGTAATAAACACGTTTAGATTCGCTCCTATGCTTTTTAGTTGTTTGTGTAAACAGCTTGTTTCGCTTAGTCTTATTGTTTTTATTTCAAACAAATCCTCGTTATAATGGGCAGTAATATGAGTCTTAATTGAGCGAGGGAGGAATGAAATGAAGTTAACAATTGAAACAGATGTCATGGCAACGATGCGTGATGGCATAAAATTAGCTGCGGATATTTATCGTCCAGCTGATGAGGGTACCTATCCCGTCTTACTATCACGCTTACCTTATAATAAAACGTATGCCTTTGATTTTTTACGGCCACAAGTATTAGCTAGTCACGGTTATGTTGTAATTATCCAGGATGTTCGTGGTCGCTATCACTCAGAAGGCGTGTTTGAAGGTCCTTATATTGCTGAACAAGCAGACGGCTATGATACTGTTGAATGGGCAGCTCAATTGCCGTATAGCAATGGCAAAGTCGGTATGCTCGGGTTGTCTTATTTTGGTTACACACAAATGTTAGCAGCCCTCACTCAACCGCCTCATTTAGTGGCGATGGCACCGACTATGAGTCAAAATAGTTTCATTGACGTCAGTCAAGATCATAACGGAGCGACCGAACTGTCAATGTGGCAAGTATGGAGTCTGGAAAGTATTGCGGCTAATCTACTCGAACGAACCGTCAAGGATGAGTCGGAGTTAGCGCGTAAGTATGCATTGTTACAGGCTAATATAACGAATGGTGCAAGCAATTACGATAAATATCCTTACGAAAAATGGCCACCTATTTACGATCTCTTGCCTGATTTTTATTTGCGTCAAATGTACAAAACCCCTTTAACCGATCCGTTTTGGGATAAAATATCCGTTAATACACAGTATGAAAAAGTCCAAATACCGGGATTACACATTGCTGGTTGGTATGACTGTTTCTTAAAAGGAACGCTCGAAAACTTTCAAAATGGCCAAGATAAACAACTTGGCGATAAATTAATTATCGGACCATGGGTTCATGGTGATTTCTCACCACGAAGTGGGGAACGCTACTTTGGTGAACAAGCACGAGGCAACATCTATGGCTGGCATTTGGATTGGTTTAATCATCAGTTAAAAGGTGAGCCGTTAGCCCTTGAAGACAATGTGCGCTATTTTACGATGGGAACTAATGAATGGCATACGGCCTCTGAGTGGCCACTCACAAATACAACTCCTGTCACCTATTATTTTAACGGCTCTCAGTTGACGTTAAAACCATCAGACAATGCGGCTGAACTTTCGTACGACCACGACCCAAAACGTCCTGTATCGACTCGTGGTGGCGTTACATTCATGCATGAGCATCCGGTTGAGGGTGCGAAACAACAGCTGCCAGCACATGAGCATCCGTCAGTTTTGACGTTTGAAACAGAACCGCTGACAGAACCGTTTAATGTTACCGGGAACGTACGGGTGATTCTAGCAGTTACAACAGATGCGCTGAGTGTGGATTTTACAGCGAAACTCAGCGATGTGTTACCCGATGGACGTACTTATAATTTAACGGATGACATTATGCGCATTCATGAGGTTAGTCAAAAAGAACAATTTACAGTTGAAATCGAACTTTGGCCAACAAGCAATGTCTTTTTAACGGGTCATCGCATTCGAATCGATATTGCTTCAAGTAATTTCCCTCGTTTTGACGTGAACCCAGGAACAGGTTCTTCTTTTTTCAACACAACAGAATGTCGTGAAAGTACACAACGGATTATCACGGGTGGCGAGTCGAATTCACGGGTTATTTTTCCAAATATTACTTTTTGAAAATCGTCTGTAATACTTGTCATATAGCTACTATTCATGCTTATAATGTGATAAAATAGCGTAGTAATTGTACATGGACAGATTAACAATAATAAATAGGAGGCCCTTACTTACAATGTATTTTAAAAAAAATCATTTCATTAACGCTCATCACTTTGCTCGCGCTTTCGACGCTGCTTTTACCGTCAAAGACAGAGGCTGCAACTACTGCTAAAAATCCGATTAACGTAAATGCCAAAGCGGCCTTTATGATTGAAGCATCTACCGGGAAAGTCATCTATAATAAAAATGGCGATGAGCGTCTAGGAATCGCATCGATGACGAAGATGGTAACCGAATATTTATTATTGGAAGCTATCAAAGAAGGTAAACTTAACTGGGACGATAAGTTACCGATTTCGAAAGCGGCATATAATGTATCACAAGATAATACCTTATCAAATGTTCCTTTACGTCAAGATAAAACATACACAGTCCGTGAATTAACTGAAGCGATGAGTATTTATTCAGCTAATGGTGCGACGATTGCTATCGCTGAAAAACTAGCTGGTGGCGATGAAACAAAGTACATTGGCTTAATGAATAAATTAGCTGACAAATTGGATTTAGGGCCACATAACTTTGTTAACTCAACCGGATTGAGCTATGAAGATGTTAAGGGGAAAAGTGTTCAAAAAAATAAGTCTGAAAATGAATTAACTGCTCGAGGTATCGCTAAATTGGGCCGTGCTTTAATTATGGACTATCCTGAAATTTTAGAGTTTGCTAAAATTCCCAAAAAGACCTTTCAAGAAGGCACTGATGATCAAATCAAAATGGAAAACTGGAACTGGATGTTACCAGGTCTTGTGAATGAAGATAAGAACTTACCGGTCGATGGTTTGAAAACAGGAACAACAGACCATGCGGGAATGACTTTTACTGCTACAGCCCAAAAAGCTGACATGCGTCTTATTTCGGTCGTGATGAATGTTATCGATAAAAAGAATCCAAAAGATCAACATAGTGGCGCACGGTTTGTAGAAACAGCGAAACTACTTAATTACGGTTTTGATAATTATAAACTGGTGAAAAAAGAACTCGGTCAGCAATTGAAGGTGAATATCGCTAAAGGCGATAAAGAAAGTGCAACCTTAACAACAAGCGTTACACCATCATTTGTTGTGCCGAAAGATGATAAGGTTGTTGTTGCTAGTAAACTAACGTTGTCGGATAAATTAACTACGGGTGATGGTCAACTCATTGCCCCAATTGCGAAGGATAAAGTTGTCGGTCAAGCAATGGTAGCAGCGAACGATCCGTTTAGTTATGGGTATATCGATAATGCCCAAGGTCGTATCGTTGACGTTATTGCAGCGGACGACATTGCGGGAGCTGGCTTTTTCTTGAGTGCTTGGCGTGTAAGCAAGTCAGGTTTGCTAACGGCTAAAGATTACATTGTTGAGGGTGCTAAAGGTTGGTTTGAGTAAAATCTAATCAGTAAAGCCACTGTTCATTTTCAATAAAGTATTGTAAAATGAAGGTAATCGTATAATTAAAACGTTGAGAAGAAATAGTAGTAAGGTGAAGACTGCAAAGAGAGTCAGTGGTTGGTGTGAACTGATGAGTCATCCTTTATGAATCCATCTTTGAGTGAACAATGGAATGAGTACGCTCTATTAAATTGTTCCGGTGCTGAGCCGTTATCCCAATTAAGTGGAAAGACCCGGTAAAAGGGCCTTTCAATTAGGGTGGCACCGCGATAATTCGACTCGTCCCTTCTTGGTCAACAAGAAGTCGACGAGTTTTTTAATACAATAAAATAATTCATAGGAGGATGTACAATGTTAGATATTAAAGTGTTACGTAATGATTTTGAAAATGTAAAAGCAAAGTTAGCTGCCCGCGGTGAAAACTTAGGTGAGCTAGATAAATTCCCAGAATATGATGCGGTTCGCCGTGATTTGATTTTAAAAGCGGAAGAACTAAAAAGTGAACGTAATCGAGTATCCGGTGAAATTGCAACGAAAAAACGGGCGAAGGAAAATGCCGATGAGCAAATTGCTGCAATGAAACAAGTTGGTGAAGACATTAAAGGTTTAGATGACCAATTGGTTGCTGTGAATGAAAAACTAAAACAACTGATGTTATCAATCCCTAATATTCCTCATGAATCAACACCAGTGGGCGATACGGAAGATGATAATATTGTCATTCGTTCGGTTGGAACACCACGTGCATTTGAATTTGAACCGAAACCACATTGGGACTTAGGAACAGATTTAGATATTTTAGACTTTGAACGTGCGGCGAAAGTAACGGGTAGTCGTTTTGTATTTTATAAAAAAGCAGGTGCACAATTAGAACGTGCGTTAATTAACTTCTTTATGGATATTCATGCGGCAGAACATGGCTACGAAGAAATGTTACCACCTTATATTGTTAACCGTGCAAGCATGACAGGTACAGGTCAACTGCCTAAATTCGAGGAAGATGCCTTTCTCTTAGAAGAAAGCGATAACTTCTTAGTGCCAACTGCTGAAGTGCCTGTAACGAACTATCATCGTGATGAAATTTTAAAAGCAGATGAATTACCGCTTAAATATGTCGCTTATAGTGCGTCTTTCCGTTCAGAAGCAGGGTCAGCCGGTCGTGATACACGTGGTTTAATTCGCCAACATCAGTTTAATAAGGTTGAAATGGTTAAATTTTCTAAGCCAGAAGATTCATACAATGAATTAGAAAAATTAACTAATGATGCGGAAGATATTTTACAACGTTTAGAATTGCCATACCAAGTATTGAGCATGTGTACAGCTGATCTTGGCTTTACGGCTGCGAAAAAATACGACATTGAAGTATGGATTCCAAGTCAAAATGTTTACCGTGAAATTTCATCATGTTCAAACTTTGAAACGTTCCAAGCGCGTCGTGCCAACATTCGCTTCCGTCGTGAAGTGAACGGTAAGGTTGAATATGTTCATACATTAAACGGATCAGGCTTAGCAGTTGGCCGTACGGTGGCAGCAATTATGGAGAACTACCAACAAGCAGATGGTTCAATTGTTGTACCAACAGCATTGCGTCCATACATGCGTGGGTTAGAAATTATTAAATAAAGGGAGTCGAATGCGTTGTGTCTAAGCAAATAACTTATTATTTTATTCGTCACGGTAAAACAGAGTGGAACGAACAAGGTTTAATGCAAGGCTGGGGTGATTCACCGTTAATCCAAGAAGGCATCGATGGCGCTAAAGCAGTTGGAGCAGCCTTAGCTGACGTTGTATTTAACGCTTGCTTTACAAGTACGAGTAATCGTACGAAACAAACCGCTGATCATATATTAGCGGAGCATCATGCTGATGTACCGCGGTTTGCTTCACCTGATTTACGTGAAATGTATTTTGGTATTTGGGATGGAATGGCTTCATCAGAAGCGAAAAAATACGAAGAATTCCATACGATGCGTGATACACCTGCTAAGTATCGTGCGCAAGTAAGTGGTGGTGAAACGTATTCGCAAATGCTCGAACGCACTAAACGCGCCTTGAAACGGATTGAAGAATCAGGCGTTGAAGGTAATGTCTTGATTGTGAGTCATGGGATGGTTTTACGCCAATTAATGTATGTCTTAGGTGGCGGCGATTGGCGCGAACACCGTGATAACAGTGAAAACATTATGAATGCAAGCATCAGCATTGTCGACTATCAAGATAACACGTATAGTGTTCGCCTTGTTAATGGCACCGATCATTTAATAAACGATTAATAAAAAAAGCCACCCTTAAAAAGGGTGGCTTTCAGATTGTAGACAAAGTCGAATTAAACTGGTTTGACTTTTAACGTTAGTTCAAGTGACTTTGCCTACAAGATGACTTGACTGAAAAGAAACGTTATTTTCTCCAATCACTTCCGTTTAGAACGGCTTTAAATTCTTTTGTTCTAGGAAACACGAGCCTTTGAGGTGAGTGTACAGATGGTACTCGACTCCGAGAAGGCGAGGCATTGACGACCTAGAACAGCGTTTATCTTCAGTCTGAAGCCGCCCCCTAAAAAGGGTGGCTTTTTTATTGTAGACAAAGTCGAATGGAACATCTTTTTGATTACTTAATACCGTATTCCTGGTTGCGTAGTGTCACTCGCTTAACCTTGCCTGAATCCGTTTTAGGAAGGGCGCTAACAAAGCTGATGCTTCGTGGGTACTTATAAGGAGCGGTGATTTTTTTTTGTGAAGTTTTGCAGTTCTTTAACAAGGTCATCGGAGGCTGTGTAACCATCGGTTAAGACGATAAACGCTTTAACAATCGCCCCACGGAACTCATGTGGACTAGCAACAACACCGACTTCTTTGACGGCAGGATGTTTCGTAAGGGCGTCTTCAACTTCGAAGGGGCCGATTGTATAGCCAGAGCTGATGATGATATCGTCATTACGTCCTTGGAACCAAAAGTAGTTATCGGCATCAAAGGTGGCACGGTCACCAGTGACAAAGTAATCCCCGCGTATGGCTTTAGCTAAACGCTCTGGTTCTTTATGATAGCCTTTAAATAAGGCAGGGAATGAGCGTAAAATCGCAATATCGCCGACTTCGCCTTCTTTAACTGGTTGGCCGTTTTCATCGATAACATGGATGAATTCAGGCAAGAGTGGTTGACCCATTGATCCGGGCCGTATTTCCGCGTCTTTTAAGGTTCCAATTAATAAGGTGCTTTCTGTTTGACCGTAGCCATCACGCACTTTTAAACCGAATTTTTCTTGGAAGATGTTAATTACCTCGCTGTTTAAAGGTTCACCAGCTGATACAGTGCTACGTAATGAGTCGAGGTTGAATCGCTCTAATTGATCAACTTTTGCGAGTAAACGGTATTCTGTTGGTGTGCAACAAAAGACGTTGATGTTGTATTTTTCAACGAGTGTCAGTTGTTTTTCAGGGTTGAAACGACCTTGGAATAAAAAGCCGGTCGCGCCACGTCCTAACACAGAGAGGAACGGAGACCAAACCCATTTTTGCCAACCGGGTCCAGCTGTTGCCCATACCATGTCGTCTTCACGAATATCTAACCATCGTTCTGAAGCTGTACGTAAATGCGCATAGCCCCAACCGTGAATATGAACGACACCTTTCGGATTGCCGGTTGTCCCTGAAGTGAAGGCAATTAGAGCAGGGTCAGTACTGGCAGTGACTACATTAGTAAAGGTGTTTGATTCAGTTGTTGAGAGGTCATCAAAGTTATCCCAAGAGGCCACGTGTTGATCGACAGCGATTTTAACCGTTAATGCATTATAATCGTTGTTGGCCTTATCGACCTCTGTTGTATAATGACCATGAGCAACGACGCCTTTAATATCTGCTAATTTAAAACGGAGGTGTAAATCTTTAGCTTTCAGCATTTCAGAAGCTGGACTAATGACCGCACCGACCTTCCATAAACCTAAATAGGCGATGTAAGTTTCAAGTGAACGATGCATAATGACAAGTACGCCGTCGCCTTTTTTCACGCCCTTTTTAATTAGGGCATTGGCAAATTGATTGGCTTTATTTAATAATTCTTTATAAGTAAGTGTTGTGACAACGCCTGATTCATCTTCCATCATCAACGCGGTCTTATCTGAGCGGTGTTTTTCAATATCATCCACAATATTATAGTGGATGGGTGCAAGTAAATCCTGTAAATTCATTGTAAATCCCCCTTTTTTATAACCTGGTACTAACACTAGATTATCACCAACTAAATTCAGAGTCAATAGTTTGATTTGAAGAATAAAAAGTGAAAATATGCTAAATTAAGAAGAACGAAACTAAAGGAGTTTAAGATGACAAAAATTGAAGAGTATATGAAGGTCGCTTTAGCAGAGGCTGAGAAGGCAAAAGCGATTGGAGAAGTGCCGATTGGTGCAATTGTTGTTCATAATGATCGAATTGTGGGACGAGGGCATAATTTACGTGAAACAAGTCAAGATGCCACGAGTCATGCGGAAGTGTTAGCGATTCAAGCAGCTTGTCGAGCAATTGGTTCTTGGCGTTTAGAAGAATGTGATATTTACGTAACATTAGAGCCTTGTCCAATGTGTAGTGGGGCACTTATATTAGCCAGAATGCGGACAGTCTATTACGGTGCAGCAGATGTTAAAGCCGGTACAGCTGGCACTTTAATGAATTTGTTGACCGATGAGCGTTTTAATCATCAATGTGAAGTTCATGCGGGTGTTTTAGAAGAAGAATGTGGTCAAATTTTAACGGATTTTTTTAGAGCCATTCGTCTGCGTCAAAAAGAGGCGAAACGTATACGTCGTTTAAGTGAGCAAATAGAAAAAGGAGCTATCGAGTAAAGCGATGTAGTGAACCCAAAAAGTTAGACTTTAATTGGAGTAGATAAATCTGCTCCGATTTTTTATTTTATGCAGTTAATTTTAGTCGATAAGCCACTGGGCTTAAACCGTTTAATTTCAGTTTTACTCTCTTATGATTGTAGTAATGAATCCCTTTTTCTAGTTCCCCTTTTAATTCTTCAAAACTATGAAATACTTTACCATAATACATTTCTTGCTTTAATAGTCCAAAGAAATCTTCCATTAGAGAGTTATCCAAACAGTTTCCTTTTCGGGACATACTTTTAATTTGCTGCTTATTAGCTAAATATTGATAACCACCATAGCCTTTCAAATAATCTCTAACTACTTTCATTTTAAATTCCGCATCATATTTGATCATAAAAAATACCCCGAAAAGTTAGATTTTTTAGTCTAAATTTTTGGGGCAGTACACGATAGCTCATTTTTTTATATATTTATCGAGCTGATTTCGCTTTTAGTTATCAAGTTCAATCAGCTAACTTCTGTGATATTTCAGAAAAAAGACAGCGACGGTAAATAGTCGTTGATCTTTTCTCTTCCAATCTCTTCGAAGTTGAACGAGCTGATTTCGCTTTAGTGGTTATCCCCATTAAAAATGGAGTTTTTAACAACCACATAGTCAACATTACGAATAGCCTCTAGTTTTGTTCCGCCAGAATATGAGATAGCAGATTGAAGGTCTTGTTGCATTTCAATGAGGGTATCTTTTAAGTTCCCCTTATTTTCAACGTGCATTTTTTTACCTTCAACATTCTTTTTCTCACCTTTTTGGAATTCTGAAGCTGATCCAAAATATTCTTTATAAAACTTACCAGCGATTTCAATTGTAGAGCCCGGTGACTCATTATGAGCGGCAAATAACGAACCAATCATTACCATTGAGGCACCAAAGCGAACTGATTTAGCGATATCGCCATTTGTACGAATACCACCATCAGCAATAATCGGTTTTGAAGCCGCTTTTGCACACCAGCGAAGAGCCGCTAACTGCCAGCCACCTGTACCAAAACCAGTTTTGATTTTAGTGATACAGACTTTTCCAGGTCCGATACCGACTTTTGTAGCATCGGCGCCAGCATTTTCAAGTTCACGGACTGCCTCTGGTGTGCCAACATTGCCCGCAATAACGAACGTCTCAGGCAAGTGTTTTTTGAGGTGTTGAATCATATGGATAACAGCATTTGAGTGTCCGTGAGCAATGTCAATCGTCACATAATCAGGCACGAGTTGTGACGAAGCCAATTGCTCCACAAAAGTATATTCTTCTTCTTTGACACCGACGCTAATAGACGAAATTAAATTTTTTATCCATCATTGTTTTGATAAAAGCTGCCCGTTTTTGTGGTTCAAAACGATGCATAATATAGAAATAACCATTTTCGGCTAATTTAGTTGCGATTGTTTCATCGATAATTGTTTGCATATTGGCAGGGACGACTGGTATTTTAAAACGATGTTTACCAAGTGTAACTGAGGTATCACACTCTGAACGACTTGTGACAACACATTTTGCAGGTATTAACTGAATATCTTCATAATCAAATACATTTTCCATTCGAATACACTCCTAAATACGAATTAAACATAACTCGTCTTAATAAATTGTTCGTACTTTTAAAAGATTACACCATCTTAATGACTTTGTCAAAGAGGTTTTTTTATTAAAAAGGTATATGTCAGAATGTTACATATATTATAAAAAAGGGAATGTGTAGAACAGCAATTGCCACAAAAGTAAAATATTTACGACGTTTTTGCTAGTTGTTGCTGAGTGATGTTACTAACTATGTCTAAAAGACACTAATTAGATGACGAATAGACGCATAATGTTCACAAATACAGGTCTAAAGTCACGATGAAAACGATGTAATATGTTCTATTGTTTAAGTATGATGAAGCTTTTGAGTAAGGACTAACTTAATACGTTCGGAGGAGAAAACTATGGATCAACTATTTTTAGCGCGTTTTCAGTTTGCGTCAACCACAATCTTTCACTTTTTATTTGTACCATTAAGTATCGGTCTTGTATTTATGGTTGCGTTAATGGAAACATTACATGTTTATAAGAAAAAACCAGTTTATCGTAAAATGGCCATCTTTTGGGGACATTTATTCCTGCTCAATTTTGCAGTCGGGGTTGTAACTGGTATTATTCAAGAATTTCAGTTTGGAATGAACTGGTCGGATTATTCTCGTTTTGTCGGGGATGTGTTCGGAGCACCGCTTGCGATTGAAGCGTTGTTAGCCTTCTTTATGGAATCAACTTTTATTGGGGTATGGATTTTTGGGCGAGATCGTTTGTCGCCAAAAGTACATTTACTTAGTATTTGGCTTGTTTCGTTAGGAACAACGTTATCGGCACTGTGGATTTTAGCGGCTAACTCATTTATGCAAGAACCGGTTGGTTTTCAAATGGTTAACGGTCGTGCTGAAATGAATGACTTTGGGGCTTTGTTAACAAATCCGCAACTCATTGTTGAATTCCCTCACGTTATTTTTGGAGCCTTATGTACTGGAGCCTTCTTTATCGCAGGCGTCAGTGGTTTTCAAATGGCGAAAAAACGTCATGTTAACTTCTATAAAACATCGTTACGGATTGCTTTAATCGTAGCCTTAGTGGGATCATTAGGTGTAGCGTTTAGTGGTCACTGGCAAGGGCAGCATTTAGTGAAAACACAGCCGATGAAAATGGCGGCAGCTGAAGGATTATGGGAAGATTCAGCCGATCCGGCACCGTGGTCTCTAATTGCGAATATTAATGTTAAAGAGCAAAAAAATGAGTTTGATTTAGAAATCCCTTACGCCTTAAGTTTCTTATCTTATTCTAAATTTAGTGGCAGTGTTGAGGGGATGAAATCGTTACAAGCAAAATATGAAAAACAATATGCAAGCGTGGCGGGTGAAAATATGAACTACATTCCACCAGTTAAAACGACATATTGGAGTTTCCGCGGTATGGTCTTTTCAGGGATGGCGATGTTGTTAATGGCAACCTTAGGATTATTCCTCGACTGGCGTCGTAAACTTGAAACAAGTACACGTTACTTGAAACTACTCGCACCAGTAATGGCCTTGCCGTTTTTAGCTAACTCATTTGGTTGGGTAATGACTGAAATTGGTCGTCAACCATGGGTGGTGTTTGGTTATCAAACGACGGCAGATGCGGTTTCACCGAACGTGTCCGCCGGTAGTATTTTATTCTCAACCATATTATTTATCGCAATCTTTGCGTTATTAGCAGCCGTATTGGTATTCTTAATGGTTAAGGCCATTAAAGAAGGACCAGATCATGCGGATAAAGGGCATGATGACGACACCGTCGATCCATTCGAAGAAGGAGGTTACACACATGAGTCTTAATGAATTATGGTTTCTACTAGTAGCGGTCTTGTTTATCGGCTTCTTCTTCTTAGAAGGTTTTGATTTTGGCGTCGGTATGAGTATGCGTATGCTCGCGAAAGATGAAAAAGAACGAACTGTGCTTGTCTCAACGATTGGACCGTTTTGGGATGCGAATGAGGTGTGGTTACTCACCGCTGGTGGGGCGTTATTTGCAGCTTTTCCACACTGGTATGCAACGATGTTCAGTGGGTATTACTTGCCACTTTTTGCAGTGCTAATGCTCTTGATTGGACGAGGTGTTTCGTTTGAATTTCGTCGAAAACATGACCATCCGAATTGGACTAAAACATGGGACTGGGTCATCTTTGTTTCCAGTACGTTAATTCCATTATTGTTTGGTGTTCTATTTACTAGCCTATTAAAAGGGATGCCAATTGATGCAAACATGAACATGTATGCGGGCTTTACCGATTATATTAATGTTTACTCTGTTTGGGGTGGTTTAACGTTAATGCTCTTATGCTTATATCATGGGTTGCTCTACATTACGTTACGTGTTGATCATGACTTACGTGGTCGCGCCCGGTCGTTAGCATTAAAAGTAGGTGTAGGCGTTGTTGTTGCACTTGTTGTTTTTGTAGGATTGTCAGTGCTTTATACTGATATTTTTGAAGTTCGTCTCGTGCCGGTATTGATTACGATTGGTTTTATTGTCGTCATGTACGCTGCGTCATGGTTGATGACGTTGAAAAAGGCAGAGAAGTTATCGTTTACTTTTTCTGGACTCGGTATCGCTGGTGTCATTTCACTCATTTTCGTGTCATTATTCCCACGGGTAATGATCAGCAGTATTGATACTGCTTATAACTTAACAATTACAAATGCGGCAAGCGGGGCTTATTCATTAAAAGTGATGACAATTGTCGCTTGTAGCTTACTGCCATTTGTTCTTGGGTATCAAATTTGGAGTTACTACGTCTTCCGCAAACGCGTAACTCAGGAAGATAAACATATTTATTAATGGATCGCAGTCTCTTTACGTATAAGGGAATTAAATCTGTTATGGTAGCCTTGGTGATCTTATCGATCATTCAAGGTTTTTCCATTATTATGCAGGCGATTTATTTAGCGACAGCTCTTAGTGATTTGTTTGCGGGCCACTCTTTTCAAGCAGTGTCAGGCCAATTACTCGGGTTCGTAATCGCAATTATCGTCCGTTACTTTATGCAGTCTTTTAAAAATCGCTTGGCCTATCAGTTTGCTGCTAAAACAGGCACGACTTATCGTCGGGCAGTGATTGAGCAATTGTTCAGACTTGGATCGGTGGAACTGAGTCACATAGGTACAGGACAAACAGTGACCTTGATGATGGAAGGTGTGGCTAAGTTTCGCCGCTATCTTGAATTGTTTTTGCCAAAGTTTGCCAGTATGGCAGTGATTCCACTAATGATTGGTGTCTATCTGTTGTTTGTCGATCTCAAGTCAGCAGTGGTTCTGGGGCTTACCTTTATTATTTTAATTGGTTTTATGATTTTACTCGGATGGGCAGCTCAAAAAAATGCGGATGCGAAATGGGCATCCTATGAAAAACTGAGCAATCACTTTGTCGACTCGCTTCGAGGTATCGAAACGTTGCGTTATTTAGGGATAAGTCGTAAACATGAAAAACAGATTGCTTTTGTCAGTGAAAATTACCGAAAATCAACGATGTCAACGTTGAAAGTAGCCTTCTTATCTTCTTTTGCTCTCGACTTTTTCACAATGCTAGGTGTCGCAACGATTGCTGTCTTTTTAGGCGTGCAATTAATTAACGGCACGATGATGCTTTATCCAGCCTTGCTTGCCCTTATTTTAGCGCCGGAATTTTTCTTACCGGTAAGGGAAGTCGGAACCGATTTTCATGCATCGCTTGATGGTCAAGAAGCTGGAAAGGCAATGCAAGCAGTACTGAATAGCGAGGTTACACGTGAAACAACAGCGGTTGTTGCAGCATGGACATCAACGAGTAGTTTGACAATGAATAACGTCGTCGTTAAGGGTGAGGATGATGCAGTTAGGTTGCAACTCAATGATGCATTAACCTTTAAGGGAAATCAAAAAATCGGTGTGATTGGCGCGAGTGGCTCTGGTAAATCGACTTTTATCAACTTGTTAGGTGGTTTTTTGGAGGCGGAAGGAACCATGATGCAAGACAGTCAGCCGATAAGCAGCCTAGCGCAAGCAAGTTGGCAAGAGCAGGTGACATTTATTCCGCAACATCCCTATGTGTTTCATTTAAGTTTACGTGATAATATTCGCTTTTATCGTCCTGATGCCTCTGAAGATGAGGTGTATTCAGCCGTTAAACAAGCAGGGTTGGAGGACTTTGTTGCGCAATTACCTGACGGTCTTGATACATATGTGGGAGAGAGCGGGCGTCAAATGAGTGGGGGTCAAGAGCAACGGGTGGCTTTAGCGAGGGCCTATATTGCACGTCGTCCAATCATGTTGCTCGATGAACCGACCGCCCATTTGGATATCGAAACAGAGGCGGAATTAAAAGCAACAATGGTGCCGCTATTCGAACGAAAATTAGTCGTCTTAGCGACTCATCGGTTGCATTGGATGCAACAAATGGATTGGGTGATTGTGTTGGCACAAGGCCAAATTGTTGAGCAGGGCGAGCCTGAAAAACTCTATGCAAAAAAAAGGGGCCTACTACGAGCTAGTCTGTGCCCAGTTAGGAGTCTAACATGTTACAAGATTCGTGGATTCGACCTTATATGAGAAAATATCGCGGCTTATTTATTGGTGTGGTCGCCATCGGGACCTTGACCTTTTTATTATCGGGTGCGCTCATGTACGTGTCAGGTTATTTAATTACAAAATCAGCCACGCAACCAGAGTCGATTTTAATGGTCTATGTGCCAACTGTCGCAGTACGTGCATTTGGGATTGGTCGTTCAGTTTCGCGTTACCTTGAACGTTTAACAAGCCATAATTTAATTTTAAAAATATTAGCAGAAATGCGTAGTCGCCTGTATCGGGTGTTAGAACCGCAAGCGTTATTTATCCGGAAACGATTTAAAACAGGTGACATGCTCGGTGCCTTATCGAATGACATTGAACATTTGCAAGATTACTACTTGAAAACATTTTTCCCTGCAGTAGTCTCGTTAATTATGTACGCGATTATTATTTTGCTAATCGGTGCGTGGTCTGTGCCATTTGCCCTGTTACTAGGCTGTGTGTTAGCGCTGTTGATGTTTGTTGGGCCGCTCATCTCATTGTTATATGTCGGTGCTAAAAATGAACAGTTGAAAGCCGGTCGGGGACAATTATATACGACCTTCGCCGATGCGATTTTAGGGATGGGTGATTGGCTATTCAGTGGGCAATCACAGCGTTTTATCACGCAGTATGAAGGATCCGAACAAGCGCTCTTAGTGATTGAAAATAAAAAGAACCGTTTCATCGCCTACCGTGATTTCTGCAGTCAATTGATATTGGCAGTGGGTGTAGTGTTAATTATTTGGTGGTCAAATGCACAGGTCGGTGCGGGTGTCTTTTCACCGACATTGGTCGCAGCATTTGCCCTCGCCTTATTATCATTAGGTGAGGTCTTTTTACCAGTTGCAGGCGCAGTGAGTGAAAAAGCAACCTATGTAGAATCCCTCAAACGACTGCATCAATTGGAAGATAACCAACTGCCATCATGGGAAGAAGAAGGCGTAGCGGTCGAGCAGAACTTAACCTTGCCACGTGAGGCAACGCTCGTTGTTGAAAACGTCAATTTCACGTATCCCAACAGTACGGAACAAATTATCGCTGACTTGAATCTCTCTTTTGGACCCGGAACAAAAACGGCCATTATTGGTCGATCAGGAACGGGGAAGTCCACTTTGTTACAACTGCTACAAGGCGCATTAGAACCGACCAGTGGTTTGGTGAGCTATGGTGATACAGCTGTCTCGCAGTGGGGTGTTAATATTGCCGAGGTGATGGGTGTCTTGAATCAAAAAGCCTATTTATTTGATACGACCTTAGCCAATAATTTACGGATGGGTAACCAACAGGCAACCGATGCGGAATTAACAGCGGTGGTGCAACAAGTCGGTCTTACATCCTTAGTTGAGCGCTTACCTGCAGGTTTTAAAACACAGATGCGAGAAGCAGGTGAACGTTTTTCTGGTGGTGAACGTCAACGCATTGCGTTGGCCCGTATTTTATTACAAAAAACACCGGTTGTTGTTTTAGATGAACCAACCGTGGGTCTCGATCCGATTACAGAGCAACAATTGTTGGCAACGATGTTTGAGACGTTACAGGATAAAACAGTTATTTGGGTGACGCATCATTTAATCGGTGTCGAACAGATGGATAAAGTTCTCTTTTTAGAAAAGGGAAAAGTTGAAATGTCTGGTACACATGTTGAGTTATTAGCCAGCAATGTTCGATACCAACGTCTTTATCAGCTCGATCGGCCACAAATAGCGAGTAGCTAAGCTGTTAGTTATAGTTAACACTTGCGCTTTTTGGAAAAAATAGGTAAAATATACTTATCGTGCTAGATGGGATGGTAGCGGCGTCCTGTAACTCGCAATCCGCTTAGCGAGATTGAATTCCTCTGAGGAGGGCGATAATAGGGATGGCAGCCAGAAGTAAGTGATGTTGAGGTTTGGGTCCTGCGCAATGAATCTTCATGAACTATGTCAGGTCCGGAAGGAAGCAGCATTAAGTGAATCAATTCATGTGCCGTGGGGTTGCCTGGGCGGAGTTAACTGCTTGTGTAACGCATTTTTATTACGTTCGAACAGAGGTGCACGACTTAAATTAAAGTTGATGAACCACCCATAAAGGAACACTCTAAGGCATAGCCGAAGTCACTGTAATAGAATTCGACTTTGGCTCCAATCTGGGACGCTATCATTCGATAGCGTCCTTTTTGCTGTTTTAAGGCTGAGGAGTACGTTGGTTAATTTTAGGTGTGTTGGTTGTTACGATAGTGGCGAAAAATGCGTCTAATGATGTATAATAGAAGGTATGAAGTAAACAAAAGGGAGTTCTGGATTATGAGCTATCGTGCCATGTATCGTGTGTGGCGTTCGCAAACCTTTGCAGACGTTGTAGGTCAACAACACATTACACAGACGTTACAAAATGCTATTTCGCAAAATAAGACATCACATGCCTATCTTTTTTCGGGGCCACGAGGAACAGGTAAGACAAGTGTTGCTAAAATATTTGCAAAAGCAATTAACTGTGAACATAAGAATGACGAGATGGAACCATGTAACACGTGTGACGTGTGTCAGTCAATTACAAACGGCACGTTAGATGACGTACTGGAAATTGATGCAGCTTCAAACAACGGCGTCGATGAGATACGTGACATTCGTGATAAGGTTAAATATGCACCGACACGTGCAGCCTTTAAAATTTATATTATCGATGAAGTCCATATGCTCTCAACCGGAGCTTTTAACGCCTTACTGAAGACGTTAGAAGAACCGCCGGCGAATGTTATTTTCATTTTAGCGACAACTGAGCCACATAAATTGCCATTGACGATTATTTCGCGCTGTCAACGGTTTGATTTCAAACGAATTACAACCGCGGATATTGTCGGTCGGATGCAATTTATTTTAGAGGCAGAAAAAATCAACTACGAAGCCGAGGCGCTCCAAGTTGTGGGCCGTGCCGCTGAAGGCGGGATGCGAGATGCCTTAAGTTTATTAGATCAAACAATTGCTTATAATCCAGCAGAAGTGTTGGTAGAAAACGCCTTGATGATTACCGGTGCCTCTTCGCAACAACTGTTGACCGAGATGGTTGGATTAGTCACTGCTGGTGATGCCCAAGGGGCAGTGGCGACTTTGATTAAACTTTTAAACGAAGGCAAAGATGCAACGCGGATTGTTGAAGATTTATTGTTGTATTACCGTGATGTGATGCTGTATCAACAAGCACCGAGCTACACCGAGTCGTTTCAACGCGTTACCTTGGATGATGCATTCATTGAAGTGAGTTCACGGATAGATACAAACTTAATCTATCGTTACGTTGCGCAATTAAATGAGGCACAACAACAAATGCGCTTTTCAAATCATCCGCAAATTTATTTAGAAGTGACACTTGTAAACATGTCGCAAGCAGCAACAATTAAACCGGCTGTTGTAAGTCAAGACCAGCAGCAGGCGCCTGATAACGAGGCGATGGCAGACCTACAACAACAAATTAAAGCGATGCAGCAACAACTTGCCGATTTAAACGCTGGCAATGGCCAAATAAAACCGGCTGACAAAGCGGTTCGTTCAACGGCACGTTCGAGTCATTCATCTGGTCGCAGAGCGAAGATTGAAACAAATGCGATTAATACTGTATTGGATAATGCCACTAGTGAGCAATTAATCTTGATAAGACAAAATTGGTCGGATATACTTAATATGTTGATGAAATCGCAGGCGGCATTATTAGCCGAGGCAGAGCCAGTGGCCGCATCAGAACAAGCGATGGTTATCAAGTTTAAGTATGATATTCATTGCCAAATGGCAATGGGGAACGCCACCTTTGTTGAAGATATGAAGGCACATGTGTTGCGTTTAACAAACAAAACGTTAAACGTGATAGGGGTACCTGAAGACGGTTGGAATGCGTTACGAACTAGTTTTATTGCAAAACGTCAGGTGAATGAAGAACCAAGTAACACAGCAACAGCATCACAGGGAGAACCTGTCGAACAACCAAGTTCAACTAATCCAGCTATTGCCGCAGCCGTGGCTTTGTTTGGGAAAGAACTTGTTGAAATAAAAGCAGATTAATAAGGAGGCGCTCACGATGCGTGGAATGGGAAATATGCAAGGTATGATGAAAAAAATGCAAAAAAATGCAAAAAGAAATGGCAGAGGCTCAGGCAGAATTAGAAGTAACTTTATTTGAAGGTACTGCTGGTGGTGGCGTAGTTAAGGTCACTGTAACAGGTGCTAAAATGGTAACAAACGTCGAGTTAGCTGAAGATGTTGTAGATCCAGAAGACATTGAAATGTTACAAGATTTAATTTTAACAGCAACAAATGAGGCCATCAAAAAAGTCGAAGAACAAACGGCTAAAACGATGGGCAAATACACAAGTGGTATGAATATTCCTGGCCTAATGTAATAAACATCAAGCCGACTGTTTTACAACCGAGAATAAGTACACACCTTTTGTTCAGTAGGGCAAAAGGTGTGTTTTTAATTACTACTAAATGATAAAAAAAGGACTGACAAACGATGCATTACCCAGAACCAATCACCAAATTGATGGATAGTTTTTCTAAATTACCAGGAATCGGGCCAAAAACAGCTGCTCGTTTAGCATTTTTTGTATTAGATATGAAAGAGGACGATGTGCTCGATTTTGCACAAGCCTTAATTAAGGCGAAACGTGACCTCGGTTTTTGTTCGATTTGTGGGCATATTACCGATACAGACCCCTGTTACATTTGTGATGATAAAAACCGTGATCGTAGTTTGATTTGTGTTGTTGAGACACCCCAAGATGTGATTGCGATGGAAAAAATGCGGGACTTTGGTGGGCTTTATCACGTTTTACACGGCACGATTAGCCCGATGGATGGTATTGGACCTGAAGATATTAATGTCCCGCAGCTGCTTAAACGTTTGCAAGATGAAGCAGTAACGGAAGTGATTTTAGCAATGAACCCTAATGTCGAAGGTGAAGCAACTTCGATGTATATTTCGCGTCTTATTAAACCGTCGGGTATTAAGGTAACGCGGATTGCCCATGGCTTACCAATGGGTGGCGATTTAGAATATGCTGATGAGGTAACGTTATCAAAAGCGATGGAAGGTCGTCGTGAACTATAACAACTGTAAAGGAGCACACGCATGGTAAAGACAAAAACAAAAAAAACGTAAAATGCACCGTGAAAGTGATGAATTACTTTTAGCGTTATCTAAGCGAACGTACGATAACTGGAAGCAAACAGAACAATTACAACGGTTAAGTGATGAAGGAAATGATCTTCTGCTTTTGAATGAACTACGAGCGAAAGCGGCGTATTATTTTGTGCTGCGGGAGATTAGAAACGAACGATTAGTGAGTAATCCAAAGTACATGTATCGTTATTAAAAAAAAAAAGGCAGTGAAATGGCAGTTTAACGCGTTAAATTGTCGTTGTATACGAAATAATCAGAAAAAAATGTGAAATCTATGCTGATTTGCGATATAATAACTAAATATAATATTTAAAGTTTTTTTTTTTTTAAGTGTTATAGAAGCGATGATAAGCGGATTTACAGAAAGATAAATGGGGTACTCATTATGACAAAAGGTTTTTTTATGACATTAGAAGGACCAGAGGGATCTGGAAAAACAACTGTTGCTCAACAACTCATGGCGAAATTAGCTGAACGACTGGAAACAGAACTTGTGCTAACGCGTGAACCGGGTGGTATCGAAATTTCTGAAAAAATTCGTGATGTCATATTGGATGTTTCACACACGATGATGGATGCTAAAACCGAAGCGTTGTTATATACGGCTTCACGGCGTCAACATCTTGTTGAAAAAGTACTACCTGCTTTAGCTGCAAATAAGATTGTCATTTGCGATCGCTTTGTTGATAGTTCTTTGGCGTATCAAGGTTATGGAAGAAAGATTGGAATCGATAGTGTTTGGGAAATGAACCAGTTTGCCATTGCAGATGTAATGCCGCAAATTACCTTTTATCTCGATGTACCGATTGAAGTCGGTTTCGAACGAATCTTTGCTAATAAAGAGCGTGAAGTCAATCGCTTGGATTTGGAAAAAAAAAGAATTTCATCAAACGGTGGTAGAAGGCTATCGAGCAGTTATCTCTCGTTTTCCGGAACGAATTGTTGTTATTAATGCCAACCAACCCGTAGAAGAAGTAACCGAGGCGATTCTGAACGTGCTTAGTGAGCGTTTTCCTAATCAATTCGGCAATTTGTGAGGAGGAATTTACAATGAAATTAATTTTAGCGATTGTCCAAGATCAGGATAGCGGCAAACTACAAACAAAGTTAATGAAAGCTAAATTTCGTACGACAAAACTTGCAACAACAGGTGGCTTTTTAAAAGCTGGTAATACAACGTTTATTATTGGGACAGAAGATGAAAAAGTCGATGATGTATTAGCGATTATTAAAGATAATTGCCAGGCTCGTGAACAAGCGGTATCGCCGGTTGCTTCATTGAGTGTGACAGTCGACACTTATGTCCCGTATCCAGTCGAAGTACAGGTCGGAGGCGCAACAGTGTTTGTCCTACCTGTCGATGATTTTTATCGTTTCTAAGACACGAACACACTTTAGTAAAGGTTATAAAATTAGTTTATTACGAGAGGAATGTTTTACACAATGTCAGCAAGTCAAAAAGCAACAGACAAAGGTTTCTTTGGACATCCTAAAGGACTGTCTACATTATTCTTTACCGAATTATGGGAGCGTTTTTCATACTACGGTATGCGTGCTATTTTAATTTTCTACATGTACTATTCAGTGGCAAATGGCGGTTTGGATTTAGATAAATCGACTTCGATTGCTCTTATGTCAATTTATGGTTCACTTATTTATATGACAGGTGTCCTTGGTGGTTGGTTAGCTGACCGGGTCTTTGGTACCCGTAAAGCAGTTTTCCTTGGTGGGGTTCTCATCATGGTTGGACACATTGTTTTATCACTACCAAACTCAGGCATTACCGGTTTATTCTCAGCGATGGTATTATTAGCAGTTGGTACTGGTTTACTGAAACCGAACGTTTCATCGATGATTGGCGATTTATACGATCCTAAAGATGTTCGTCGTGCTGGTGGATTCAGTATTTTCTACATGGGAATAAACCTTGGTGGTTTCTTAGCCCCTTATGTAACAGGTTCATTTATGGATAACTTCCATTTAGGTTTCCTTGTGGCAGCGGTCGGAATGGCGCTTGGTTTAGCGTTTTTCTTAATCACTCAAAATAAATTTTTAGGTGATGCAGGTAAAACGGTCACAAACCCAATTGCGAAAGAAGAACGAGGTCGTGTTGCGATCTTATTCAGCTCAATTGCAGTTGGTCTACTTATTATTGCTTGTGTAGCGTATGCGTTCGATGTATTAACGATTAAATATGTCATCAACTTTATTAGTTGCGTTGCCATTATTTTACCCATCGTTTACTTTATCGTTATGTTACGCAGCAAGAAAACAGATAGCGATGAAAAATCACGCTTATTAGCTTACATTCCATTATTCATTACCGCCGTAATGTTTTGGATGATTCAAGAACAGGGTTCTAGTGTCTTGGCAGTATTTGCGAGTGATCGTGTCACCGGTTCGTTTTTTGGATGGACGATTTCACCAGCTTTCTACCAATCATTTAACCCGTTATTCGTTATTTTCTTATCACCAGTATTTGCGATGATTTGGACTAAATTAGGCGATCGTCAACCGTCGACCCCGCGTAAATTTGCGCTTGGGTTATTCTTTGCCGGTCTCTCATTCTTAATTATGATGTTACCAGGTATTTTAGGCGGAACAGAAATGCATTCTGCCAGTCCGATTTGGTTAGTATTAAGCTTCTTGCTTGTTACAATCGGTGAGCTTTGCTTATCTCCTGTTGGTTTAGGTGTTACAACACAGCTTGCACCACGGGCCTTTGCCGCTCAAACAATGGGTGTTTGGTTCTTATCAAACTCAATGGCACAAGGGATTAACGCGCAAATTGGTCAAGTGTTCAGCGCGGATATTGAAATTCAATACTTTGGTATTTTAGGTACAATTGCAGTAGTGATTGGGATTATCTTATTCATCATCACTCCAAAATTACTTAAATTAATGAAGGGTATTAAATAAATACTTGTTTAAAAGACACAGCGATCTTAGCGAGGCTAAGGACGACTGTGTCTTTTTTTAGGATTTGTTCAACCTCCCATCGATAAATCAAGCGGTCTGCAATCTAAAGAGTGCGAAACAGTCTTTTAAGATGTATAATAAAAGGAGACGGTTTTCAATAAAAGGAGAAGTTGCGAGTGAACATTCAAACTGAATATGTAACAAAACAACCGGTTGTAATGCGGATTCTGAGTCAAAGTATGGCAGAAAATCGCCTTGGACATGCTTATATTTTTGAAGGACCACGCGGAATCGGTAAACGTGACGTTGCACTTTGGTTAACGAAGGCTCAATTTTGTTTACAAGCAACGTCCGATCAAGCGGTATGTGATGCCTGTATGAATTGTCGACGTATTGCTGAGCGCAATCATCCAGATGTACATTTTGTCGCACCTGAGGGAGCATCAATCAAAACACATCAAATTAAAGAACTTAAACAGACCTTTGTTAAACGAGGGATGGAGTCCGATAAAAAAATCATTATCATCGATGAAGCTGAGAAAATGACAGCGAAATCCGCGAATAGTCTCTTGAAGTTTATTGAAGAGCCAGACGCTGACGTCTTGATTTTATTTTTGACGACAGCTGTACAACGGTTATTGCCGACGATTCAATCACGTTGCCAGTTGTTGAAGTTTCAACCATTGGCGACGAGCGTATTAGTAAAAGAGCTGGAAGCAAACGGTGTGTCTGAAGCTCGTGGCCGTGTGGTGGCGCATTTAACACAAAGCGTTACCGAGGCCGTAGCGATGGCCACGGACGAATGGTTTGCAGAGGCACGTAAACACGTCGTTCAATTGTATGGTTATTTACGCATGGCAGATCCAATGGCCTTTATTTTTATCCAAACCGATTGGATGTCGCATTTTAAAGAAAAACAACAGGTGCAAACAGGGCTCGATTTATTATTAGCTCTGTATGAAGATAAATTACACGTACAATTAATGAGTGAACAGCCACTTATTTGTATGCAACAAGCGAAAATGATTCAACAAGATGCCTTACAGGGTAAAGTAACAAACACAACGAATGAAATCACCCATATATTAACTGCAAAAAAACGATTAGAGGCGAATGTTGGAGCACAATTAACGATGGAAGAACTGGTGCTCACCTTTATCGCTCAATCGGACCAAGGAGGTAACTAGATGATAGAAGTTGTAGGGATTCGCTTTAAACCAGTTGGTAAAATTCATTATTTTGCACCATTACGCAAACCATTGCAACAAGGTGATGCTGTAATTGTCGAAAATGGACATGGCTTGGAATTTGGAAAAGTTGTGTATGCTAATCGTGTAATTGATGAAGAAGATGTCGTGTTACCACTTCAAAAAATTATACGTAAAGCGACCGCAACAGACATGACAAAGGTAATTGAAAATGAAAAACGAGAAATAGAAGCTGTAACGGTAGCAAAAGAACGCATAAAAAAACGGAAACTAGACATGCAATTGGTTGATGTCGAAATTGCGTTTGATCGTCACCGGATGATTTTTTATTTTACGGCAGAAGGGCGGATTGATTTTCGTCAGTTAGTCAAAGATCTCGCAGCTGTTTTTCGTACGCGGATTGAGTTGCGACAAATCGGTGTACGTGATGAAGCCAAGCTCTTAGGTGGAATTGGTCCCTGTGGTCGCATGCTCTGTTGTTCAACATTCTTAGGTGATTTTGAACCGGTATCGATTAAGATGGCGAAGGATCAAAACCTCTCGTTGAACCCGACTAAAATATCGGGTTTATGTGGGCGACTGATGTGTTGCTTGAAATACGAGAATGATACATATGAAGAAGCGAAAAAAGCGATGCCAGATGTGGGACGTAAGCTTGTTACGACCGCTGGTAATGGACGCGTCATTGGTCTGAATATGTTAGCGCGAGTCGTTCAGGTGAAACTGGAAGACAACGCTGGAGTAGTTGAGTATACTTTGGATGAATTGCTTGAAATGAACAGCATAAAAGGTTAGCAAAGGGCGGATGTAGTATGGATAAAAAAGCGTTTTTTGATTCTGTTACACATATGGAAGAACAAATTAGTGACCTCTATGGTCAGTTAACGAGTTTGAAAGATAATTTGCAACTTGTGTTAGAAGAAAATAATCGTCTCGCAATTGAAAATACGCATTTACGTGAAGCGATGGCTGAACAACAAGCAGCTAAAGCAGAACAGGCGTTGGTATCGCCACAAGGTAATCATCCTGAGGTCGACCAGTCGGCTGGCCATGATAACTTGATGCAGCTGTACAAAGAAGGTTTCCATATTTGCAATGTGCATTTTGGTAGTCCGCGTATTAATGGTGAAGATTGTTTGTTCTGTCTTGGTTTTTTAAATCAACAAAATAATAAATAAAATGAGTCGCCTCTAAATGGAGACTCTTTTTTTTGCACGGATCGTTAAACGAACCGGAAAGGAGCCATTGTGAAGATTGAATTAAAAGCCGACGAACGGCTCGACCATTTGTTAGCGCAACAGTTACGGATTGTTCAAAGTCCGAGTGTCTTTTCTTTTTCATTAGATGCAGTCCTACTCGCTAACTTTTGTCGAATCCCGTATCGCAAAGGTAAAATTATGGACCTTTGTAGTGGTAATGGTGTGATTCCATTACTGCTCAGTTCCAAAACGGAGTCACTGATTGATGCGTTAGAAATCCAACCGCGTTTGGCGGAGATGGCGACGCGTTCAATCGCCTACAACGACTTAGCACAGCAAATTACGATGTACGAAGGCGATTTAAAGGAGGCTTCGGGTCGATTCGAAAAGGAAACGTATGCTTACGTAACGGTTAATCCCCCCTATTTTTCGACACCGCCAGCAGGTGAAAAAAATAAAAACGAGCATTATACGATTGCGCGTCATGAAGTGCTCTGTACGTTAGAGGATGTCGTGAAAACCGCGAGTGAATTAACGAAGCAAAACGGTAAAGTCGGAATGGTTCATCGTCCGGAACGTTTGCTTGAAATTATTGACTTGATGAGACGTTATCGTTTAGAACCAAAACGAATCCAATGGGTACATCCAACACAAATGAAGCCAGCCAATACGATTTTGATTGAAGCGATTAAAGATGGCAAACCAGGTGTCGTTTATGAACCGCCGATTTTTGTTCATGAGGATGGTGGCTATACGGCTCAAATTCGCGGGTGGTTATATGGCGAAGACTAACCATTATTTTTATGTGTTACGCTGTGCCGATAACACCTTTTATGGCGGCTATACGGTCGACATTGAACGGCGTGAAAGCGAGCATAATGACGGCATCGGTTGTAAATATACCTTTACCCGTCGTCCAGTGACGTTGATTCATTACGAGGTGTTTGAGACCCGTTCGTTGGCAATGAAGGCAGAGTACGCTTCAAGCACCAATCACGCGCGGCTAAAGAGCGTTACCTAAGCGAACAGTCATTAAAGGAGGAATAACATGCACTCACAACAGAGTTTTCAAGCATCCGACAAGGGGAAGTTGTACCTTGTACCAACACCAATCGGTAATCTCGAAGACATGACATTTCGAGCGATTAAGATTTTAAAAGAAGTCGATGCGATTGCGGCTGAAGATACCCGCAACACAATTAAGTTGCTGAACCACTTTGAAATAAAAACACCAATGATTAGTTATCACGAACATAATAAACATACCCGTGGTGAGGAGTTAATTGATCGCTTGCTAAAAGGTGAGAACATCGCGCAGGTAAGTGATGCAGGGATGCCGTCTATTTCGGATCCAGGTCATGAGCTCGTTCAAGCAGCGATTGCGGTCGGTATTACGGTTGTGCCATTACCAGGGGCGAATGCGGCCTTAACAGCCTCATTTCATCGGGGATTGCACCGCAACCCTTTTTGTTTTATGGCTTTATTTCACGATCAAAAAAAGAGCGAATACGCGAAATTGAACAATTGGCGAAAAAACCAGAAACATTGCTATTTTATGAGTCGCCACATCGGTTAAAAGAGACGTTGAACGCCTTACTTAAAGGGATGGGTGATCGTCAAATCACGCTCTGTCGCGAATTGACGAAACGTTATGAAGAATTTATCCGTGGAACCATCAGCGAACTGATTAACTGGGCTCAGGCAACTGAAATCCGTGGCGAGTTTGTCATCGTTGTTGCAGGGAATGATGCAATCGTTGATGAGGATGTCATCTCGTACGATCATTTAACCTTAAAAGAGCATGTTGAAGAATTGATGGTAACAGATAATTTATCAGCCAAAGAAGCGATTAAAGCAGTCGCTGTTTTACGAGGCACTGTGAAACGTGACGTCTATGCGCAGTATCACCAACTAGATGAAAAATAATCAAGGATTAAGCGCTCATTCATAAGGTGAGATGCTATAATGTTATCAATAGTACGATTTACTAAGAGGAGGGCTTCATTTGCCAATCGAAAAGAAACCATTTTATTTAACAACACCGATTTATTACCCAAGCGGTCGCCTACACATCGGCCACGCCTACACAACTGTCGCAGGAGATGCGATCGCCCGTTATAAACGTTTAAACAACTACGATGTTTTTTATTTAACAGGCGTTGATGAGCATGGTCAAAAGATTCAACAAAAGGCAGCAGAGCTGAATATTACACCGCAGGCTTACGTTGATACAATGGCTGAAGGCATTCAAAAACTATGGAAGAAACTTGATATCTCGAATGATGATTTTATTCGTACAACCGAAGAACGTCATACGAAGACAGTTGCTGCTATTTTTGAACGTCTCTTAAAACAAGGCGATATTTATTTGGATCAGTACGAAGGGTGGTACAGTATTTCAGATGAAACCTTCTATACCGAAACACAGTTAGACGATATTGTCCGCGATGAAAACGGTCAAATCATTTCAGCGAAAAGTCCTGACAGTGGTCATCCAGTTGAACTTGTGAAAGAGGAATCGTATTTCTTCCGTGTGAGTCAGTATGCGGAACGTCTCTTACAATATTACGATGAAAACCCTGCCTTTATTCAACCAGAATCACGTAAAAATGAAATGGTGAATAACTTTATTAAGCCAGGGTTAGAAGATTTAGCTGTTTCACGGACGACGTTTGACTGGGGGATTAAAGTGCCAAGTAATCCAAAACATGTCGTTTATGTTTGGATTGATGCGTTGGTCAACTATATTACGGCGCTCGGTTACGATACTGACAACCCAGAAAAATTCAACAAATTTTGGCCAGCTAATGTCCAAATTGTTGGGAAAGAAATCGTTCGTTTTCATACGATTTATTGGCCGATTATTTTAATGGCACTTGATTTACCATTACCGAAGCAAGTATTTGCTCACGGATGGTTGTTGATGAAAGACGGCAAAATGTCTAAATCAAAAGGGAACGTCGTTGATCCAGAAGTATTAATTGATCGTTACGGTCTTGATGCGTTACGTTATTACTTATTGCGTGAAGTGCCATTTGGCTCTGATGGGATTTTTACACCAGAAGACTTTATCGCGCGTTCGAACTTTGATTTATCGAATGACTTAGGCAACTTATTGAATCGTTCAATTTCAATGATCAACAAATACTTCGATGGTGAAATCCCAGTTTATAAAGCGAATGTTACGGCTTTTGACGAGTCATTAGTACAGTACAAAGAGGCGATGGTCCTCAAGTTTGACCAAGCGATGGACAACTTCCAGTTCTCAGTCGCTCTCAGCGAGCTCTGGGGCTTTGTGAGCCGTACTAATAAGTATATTGATGAAACAGCACCGTGGGCGTTAGCACGCGATGAATCGAAACGTGATGAGCTTGCGAGTGTGATGTCTCATTTAGCGGAAGCATTGCGTATTACAGCAGTGATGTTACAACCGTTCTTGACCGAAGCGCCGATTAAGATGTTTGAACAATTAGGTTTAGCGAAAGATGGGTTAGCTGAATGGTCGAGTGTTGCAACATTTGCGGCAATTCCAGCAGGTACACACGTAATCGCAAAGGCTGTGCCAATGTTCCCTCGTCTTGATACTGACGAAGAAGTCGCGTTTATCGCAGCCCAAATGGGTGGTAGTCAACCTGCGAAACAAGTTGAAAAAACAGCAATCGTTGAAACGGTTGAACAATTACCGGAGATTACGATTGATGATTTTCGTAAAATTGAATTACGTGTCGCTGAGGTTATCGCTGTTGAAAAAGTGAAGGGAGCAGACAAATTGCTCTGCTTCCAATTGGATGCTGGCGATGAACGTCATCGTCAAGTTATTTCAGGGATTGCGGAATTTTATGAACCGGCTACGTTGATTGGTAAAAAAGTAACAGTTGTTACGAATTTAAAACCGGTTAAATTACGAGGGAAACTATCAGAAGGGATGATTTTATCAGCTGAACAAGATGGAAAATTATGCTTGATAGAAGCTGATGCATCGTTACCAAATGGAGCGGTTATTAAATAAGTAGATGGAGGTAGGGACAACTGTTCCTGCCTTTTTTCTTAACGAAAGGAAGCATGTAAATGTTATTTGATACACATGTCCACATTAATGATGAGGCATATAATGAAGATCTTGAACAAGTGCTAGAAAATGCCAAGGCGCACGATGTGCAGTTTATGGCGGTGGTTGGTTTTAATGAAGTAACGATTAAGCGTGCTCTTGAATTGGCCGACAAATATGAGTTCGTATACCTTGTGCTCGGCTGGCATCCATGCGACGCTAATGATTTTACAGCAGAACATTTAGCGTGGTTACGAACGTTATGCGCCCATCCAAAGATGGTAGCGCTCGGTGAAATGGGACTGGATTATCATTGGGATATCGCGCCAAAAGATGTTCAAAAAGACGTTTTTCGCCAACAAATTCGCCTGGCTCATGAAATGAAGCTGCCGATTGTTATTCACAATCGTGAGGCGACGGCGGATACATTACAAATTTTACAAGAAGAACAAGCCCAAACAGTCGGTGGCATTATGCATTGCTTCGGTGAAACACAAGCGGTTATGCAACAAGTATTAGCGTTGGATTTCCACATTGGCATTGGTGGAACAGTCACCTTCAAAAATACGTTGCTACCAAAAGAAGCTGCCAAAACGGTGCCACTTAATCGTTTGTTAATCGAAACAGATTGTCCGTATTTAGCACCAACACCATACCGTGGCAAACGGAATGAACCTGCCTATGTGCAACTCGTTGCCAAAGAAATTGCCAAGTTAAGAGAAATGGAATACACGGAAATTGCTAAAAAAACGACAGAAAACGCCTTGTCTTTGTTCAAAATAAATGAGAAATGATGTTTTTTCACAAAGATATTTTAATATTAATCTTTAATTAAAAGGGTTCTTTTTGTTTTTCATCATAGATTGTGAAAAAAGTAATCTATTTGTAACGTTAATAACACATAACCGCTTATTTTAAAGGTTGAAAACAGTCTTTAATGCTATTGTTATAAGGTTTTCGCTCTATTTGATATATTTGCAATGATTTGCAATATAATCGAGAATTCGGAGTGTTTATTGAGAAGTGAATCGTTGTAAACGTTGGTTTGTCGGTCTTTCTTTCGATATGCCCTAGTAGTTGTGAATGTTATTTGCAATTCCCCATTGCTTTCTCATATACTAGTTTGAGTAGAAAGGGGGAGCAAAAAAAATGAAGTTATTCAATAAAATTTTGCCCCACTGGTCAATTAGTGTTGCACTAGTTGCCCTAATGATCGCGAGTTCGAGTATAATTGCCACAACTAACATATCAGCAATCACTGTACAAGCTGCAACTGAGGGTACAACACATCAAGGTATGATGGAAGCTCCTAAAGTAGGCAAATCAGCCATTGTTAATGAAATTGTTAAAGTGGATATCATTGATTCAAAAGGTAGTGTCACAAGTTTGTCAGCCATTAAAGGCATCACATTGGCACAAGCATTTAAAAATGCAAACTTCCAATTACCGCTGTCTGAAGATTTAACTGTCAGCTTGGATACAATCGTAACAGCAGATATGACGGTTATGTTGAAAGCCTACCAAGAAAAGGTTGAAACAAAAAAAAATCGGATTTGCAACAATTGAAAAAGAAGACGATACCTTAGCTAAAGGTAAGAAGACAGTTAAGCAACAAGGGCATCAAGGTGAAAAAAAGGTTACGATTGAGCAAACAGTTATTAATGAAAAAATTGTAGCTAGCAACACAGTTACAACTAAAGTAACTAAAAAACCAGTAACCAAAATTGTTTTAGTCGGTACAAAAGAAAAAGTAATCGCTAAAAAGGTTACAGCTGAAAAATCCACTTCGATAACTCAAGCAATTGTCGAAGAAACTGGCGAAACAGATACAATAACTAACGAAACAACGGTAGAACCAGCCACTACAACTACTGGTACTACATTACAAGTTGAAGCGACAGCTTATACTGGCGGAGGTATTACTGCGACAGGGATTCATTTAAATGATAACTCTAAGGTAATTGCGGTTGATCCTTCTGTTATACCTTTAGGCAGCCGCGTAATGATTGATGGCTATGGTGAATACATTGCAGGCGATACTGGTGGTGCGATTCACGGTAACATTGTCGATCTTTATGTAGCGACACAAAGCGAAGCTATTTCATTCGGACGTCGGGCATTAACCATTCATATTATCAAGTAAGTTATTTCAACTGTCTATCTTCCTCGTCTGAACGAGTGAAGGTAGGCAGTTTTTTTTTTGTTGTGGTAATATAGGTAAGAGTATTAAATGAAACGAAGGACGGTTTATATGAAAATTAAAGAAGTGATAGTGGTTGAGGGCAAGGATGACACACGAGCGATTCATCGGGCTGTTGAGGCGGATACAATCGAGACGAACGGGTCTGAAATTGCACCAGGCACGTTAGAACGAATAAAAAAAGCGCAAGCAGTTCGGGGGGTAATCGTTTTTACCGACCCTGATTTTCCGGGTAATAAAATTAGACAGACAATCGAAGCCTATGTACCAGGGTGTAAACATGCGTTTATCGAGCGTAACGATGCCCGTTCTAAACGGGTGGGAGCTAGCTTAGGTGTTGAGCATGCGTCGGTGGCTGTGATTAAAGAAGCGTTAGAGCATGTGTATACGTCTGATCCAGACGCATTTAAATCGGAAATAACACAGGCTGAGTTAATGGCGCTGGGCTACTTAGGAGGCACAGGATCGAAACAAAAACGTGCCTTATTGGGAGATGCGTTAAAAATAGGTTATACGAATGGAAAACAGTTGTTGAATCGGCTACGGATGTTCCAGATAACGAGAGAACAGTTTGAAGCTGCTCAAGCAGCAATCGAGAAGGGAAGTAAAAAATGACACGTCAAAATGCAATTTCAACACCATCTAAAACAAAAGAGATCCTCCAAAAATATGATTTTATGTTTAAAAAGAGCTTAGGTCAAAACTTTATTATCGATACGAATATTTTATTGAATATTGTCGAGGCGGCACGCATCGATGAAGAGTCAAATGTTATGGAGGTAGGGCCAGGTATTGGTGCTCTAACCGAACAGTTGGCGAAATATAGTAAACAAGTATTGGCGTTTGAAATTGATCAACGTCTTTTGCCTATTTTAGAAGATACCTTGTCTGATTATGATAATATTCACGTTCATCATGAGGACGTGTTGAAAGCGGATGTGCCAGCCTTACTGGATCAATACCTGCCTGCTGAAGGTGGTGTTCATGTGGTGGCTAATTTACCATACTATGTTACGACACCGATTATTCTAGGATTGTTAAAAGTGCCGCGGATTGAATCGTTCACAATCATGATGCAAAAAGAAGTGGCGGATCGTATTTCGGCAAAACCTGGCACGAAGGCTTACGGTAGTTTATCAATTGCTGTTCAGTACTATATGCAAGCTGAGGTGGCTTTGATTGTACCTAAGACGGTCTTTATGCCTCAACCTAACGTTGAGTCCGCTGTTATTCATTTACGCCGTCATGAACAGCCAGTGGCGCATGTTGAAGATGAAGCCTTTTTCTTCGTTGTGACACGTGCCTCGTTCCAACAACGTCGTAAAACGTTATGGAATAATTTAACAGCGAGCTTCGCAGAATTAAAACCGCAAAAAGAGGCGTTTGCAGATGAATTGTCGGCGTATGATATTTCGTTAACACAACGTGGGGAAACATTATCGATTGTTGACTTTGCTAACTTAGCAAATGTATTATTGAAATATGTGACCCATAAATAAAGAGAATGTCACCTCGAATGAAAGTGAAATCAACTGGTTAGAAATAGAAGCAAACGACATTCCTAATCAAACTGATCATCTCGTAACCAAGGCCGCATTACTATTTTTCGAAAGAAGAAGAAGCATGATTCGTCTTTGTCTACAAGCTAGAACCGCCTTTTATAAGGCGGTTCTTCACAATTTAGTCAGTAATTAGCTGAAATAAAAAAAAAACTGATTTTTATCCCGAAAAATAATTGACTTGGCGTGTCATCACTGATAAAATGGTTAGTTACTTGCTTTTTTTGTTTGGTTATGGTATCATTAAGTATAGTGAGGTGGATGCGCATGTCAAAAACACTGGCAACTATCAAAAATAAACTTGATAGTCATTTAGGTGATCGTTTAATGTTAAAGGCAAATGGTGGTCGAAAAAAAAATTGTAGAGCGTAGTGGTATTTTATCCGAAACGTATCCGTCAGTTTTTGTGGTTGAATTAGATCAAGACGAAAACAATTTCGAACGTGTATCATACAGTTATGCAGATGTATTAACAGATGCTGTGGAAATTGTGTTTGATGTAGAAAAAGCAATCGAGGCTTAATTTATAATTAACAAAAATGAGTTATTTTTCATGTGGCGAACACTTAGTTTGCCTTTTTTTATGTCCAATTATAAAAAAACGCTCACAGAACGTTTAATCGCGAAAGAACTTGATAGCGTTATCGATTAAGTGGTACTATAAAAAACAAAGCTTAAACGATGACAGTGCTGACGAGGATTGTTAAAAAATAAAAAAGAAAGCACAACGGCTCTATAATAGTGTCAAAGGCTTTTATAAAAAGGTATATCTCGTTCAATTTATTCATCATTAAAAAAACAAGCGCACGCTCGTTTTTTCTACTATAATAAGAGATAACCGAATAAAAAAAGAAAACACGACATGATTGTTTGTGTTTAATAGAAAAGTGGGGGGTAAAACAGTGAAAGTAAGAAGAAGTGAACGATTAATTGATATGACGCAACATCTTTTAGCTCATCCAAGAACACTCATTTCACTCAGTTTTTTTGCTAATCGTTATGAATCAGCTAAATCTTCAATTAGTGAAGATTTAATGATTATCAAAAAAACGTTTGAGAATAGAGGGATTGGAACGTTAGAAACATTGCCTGGAGCAGCTGGCGGTGTACGATATTTATCTAAAATGAGCCGAGAAAACGCAGATGCTTTCGTGGGGGAATTATGTACACGGATTGCGGACAAAGAACGCCTATTACCAGGAGGGTATTTGTTTTTGTCTGATATTTTAGGGGAACCGGAAACGTTACATACCATTGGTAAAATCTTTGCTTCGAAATTTGTGAATACTAAAATCGATATTATTATGACTGTGGCGACGAAAGGAATTCCGATTGCACAAGCTGTGGCGAGTGAATTGAATGTGCCGTTTGTGATTGTGCGTCGTGATAATAAAGTGACTGAAGGCTCGACAGTAAGTATAAATTACGTCTCAGGGTCATCGTCACGGATTGAGAAAATGGCGTTGTCTAAGCGTAGTTTACCTGTTGGTTCAAATGTTCTTGTCGTCGATGATTTTATGAAAGCCGGCGGAACGGTTAACGGCATGAAGAGTTTGTTAGAGGAATTTGATGCTAAGTTAGCGGGTATCGGTGTTTTGGTAGAAGATGAGAATGTCGGTGAGAAATTAGTCGATGACTATGTTTCGATAGTACGTGTCCAAAATGTAGATATTCGTCAGCAATCAATTGAAGTCGAAAAGGGAAATGTTTTTAACGACTGAGGAATCTAATAATGGTTCTTATACAAACACGTTTGAACTGATAGGATGATGGGTAAGTATAAATAATGAAACCTCTGATTTTTCACACACCAGAGTGGTTCATCCATCATGAATAAAGGACGTGTTGAATATGCAAGTGACAGATGTGAGGTTACGTAAGGTAGAAACTGATGGTCGGATGAAAGCAATTGCATCAATAACCTTTGATGGTGAATTTGTGGTGCACGATATCCGTATTATCGACGGGAATGATGATCTGTTCGTTGCAATGCCGAGTAAGCGTGGCGCTGATGGCGAATTTAGAGATATTGCTCACCCAATTAACTCCGATACACGTGCTAAAATTCAAGCGGCGGTTCTGGCGGCTTATCATGCAACCGACGAGACGGATGTGAAGGCAGAAAAGCCAGTAGAGGATAGTGTTGATACGGATGCAGAAAGTTAAATATCTGCGAAATAGAAGGGCAGATTGAAGTGGGACGTTGAGTTAGATGAACGTTAGACTTTAATCTGTTTTTTTATAATTAATTGATTATGACTATTTCCTTGAAAAAAGTGTTGATTTACGCTATCATATTGATGTATATGACCTTTTTTTAAAGTAAGCGTGAGGAGGAGTCAAAGCATGGAAAATCACTATGCGATTGTACTTGCGGCAGGTCAGGGCACACGTATGAAATCAAAATTATACAAAGTATTGCACCCTGTTTGTGGTAAGCCGATGGTTGAACATGTCGTTGAACAAGTAAAGGCACTTGATTTTGGTGAAATAGTTACAGTGGTTGGCCATGGTGCCGAAACGGTTGAATCTCATCTCAATGGTAAGAGTCTATTTGTGAAACAAGAAGAACAATTAGGAACAGCGCATGCTGTTATGCAAGCTGCCCCTCTCTTAGAAGGTAAAGAAGGGATTACGCTTGTTTTATGTGGCGATACGCCGCTCTTAACAAGTGAAACGTTGGCAGAACTCGTTACGTATCATAAAGATAAAAAAGCGATGGCAACAATTTTAACGGCAGAAGCACAAAATCCGATGGGATACGGTCGGATTGTACGTAATGATTTAGGAATTGTCGAAAAAATTGTTGAACAGAAAGATGCCTCTGAAAAAATTCAAACGATTACTGAAATAAACACAGGCACATTTTGTTTTGATAACAAGGCGTTGTTTGCGGCGTTAAATAAAGTAACAAACGAAAATGCGCAAGCAGAATTTTATTTAACCGATGTTATCGGTATTTTACGCGAACAAAATGATGTTGTAGCAGCTTACCGGATGCATGATTTTTCAGAATCACTTGGAGTTAACGATCGTGTAGCCTTAGCACAAGCACAGCAGTTGATGAAACAACGTATTAATGAAACGCATATGCGTCAAGGTGTTACGATTGTCGATCCTTTGAATACATATATCGAAAGCGATGTTATTATTGCAGCTGATACGGTGATTGAACCGGGTGTACGTTTAAAAGGTAACACAATAATCGGCTCTGATTGTATTATTTCAGGGGATACCGAAATTGTTGATTCAACAATTGGGAATAAAGTGACGGTACGTTCATCGGCGATTGAAGAAAGCAACATTTCAGACGGTGTACAAGTTGGTCCATATGCTCATATTCGTCCGAATTCTAACATCGCCTCACAGGTTAAAATCGGTAACTTTGTCGAGGTTAAAAATGCAACAATTGATGAAGGGTCTAAAATTCCGCACTTAAGCTATGTTGGTGACGCCACAGTGGGTCACGATGTGAACATTGGTTGTGGGAGTATTACTGTCAACTATGATGGTACGAACAAACACCACACTGCAATTGGTAACAACGTGTTTGTTGGCTGTAATAGTAACCTTGTAGCACCTGTTACGATTGCGAGCAATACATTTATTGCGGCCGGATCGACCATTACAAAAAATGTTCCTGAACATGCGCTTGCAGTTGCACGTGCACGTCAAACAAATAAAGAAGGATACGCTGAAAAATTCGGCTTTTCTAAAAAATAATACGCGGAGGTTCTCATGTCTAAATTGTACGAAGATTCAAAGCTCAAGATTTTCTCATTAAGTTCAAACCCTAAACTAGCAGAAGAAATTGCCAACAAGGTCGGTGTTCCACTCGGTAAATCATCAGTGACACACTTTAGCGATGGTGAAATTCAAATTAGTATTGAAGAAAGTATTCGTGGTTGTCACGTGTACGTTGTTCAGTCAACAAGTGGCCCTGTTAACTCTAATTTAATGGAATTACTAATTATGATTGATGCGCTTAAACGTGCATCAGCTGCAACAATCAATATTGTAATGCCTTATTACGGTTACGCACGTCAAGATCGTAAAGCACGATCACGTGAACCAATCACTGCTAAGCTAGTAGCGGATTTAATTGAAAAAGCCGGTGCAACTCGTGCGATTATGATTGATTTACATGCACCTCAAATCCAAGGATTTTTCGATATGCCAATCGATCATCTGACAGGTGTGCCATTATTAGCAGAACATTTTAAAAAACACAGTTGATACGAGCAATGTGGTCGTTGTTTCACCTGATCACGGTGGTGTCACACGTGCGCGTAAAATGGCTGATAAATTAAAAGCACCAATTGCCATTATTGATAAACGTCGTCCGCGTCCGAACGTTGCTGAAGTAATGAACATTGTTGGTAATGTTGAAGGTGCAACTTGTATTTTAGTTGATGACATTATCGATACAGCGGGTACAATTACGTTAGCTGCCCAAGCTTTATTAGACAGTGGTGCGAAAGAAGTTTACGCTTGTTGTACACACCCTGTTTTATCGGGTCCAGCAATTGAACGTATCAGTAACTCAAGTATCAAAACAATGGTTGTTACAAATACAATCGTGTTACCTGAAGAGAAACAATGCGATAAAATCACACAAATTTCAGTTGGTGGACTGTTAGGCGAAGCGATTTTACGTGTGCATGAAAACCGTTCAGTTAGTGGATTGTTCGAATAAATTGTGTTTAAAAGCCCTTACCGATTTTTTAGCGGTAAGGGCTTTTTTTTAAACGATTGAATCTTTTAAAATTGCTTTTAAGGTTGCTGCGGAATGTTCCATCTCTTCTTGTTCTTTTCTATTTAAAGGAACTTCTGCTACGAGAGAAATACCGCTACGTCCAATTACGGCAGGGGTGCCGAGGTAAATATCAGAGATGCCATAATGGCTACCATCCATATATGCGCTGACAGGTAAGACCGCATTTTCATTGTTGAAGACGGCACGCGTAATTCGTGCTAAGGCACTAGCGACACCATATGAGGTAGAGCCTTTTTTCGCGATAATCGAGTATGCTGCATCACGAACGGCGATGCGAAATTCTTCTTTCGCTTCATCGGTAAAATCAGGAAGCCATTTTTCAATCGGGAGATTACCGATACGGATGTTTGACCAAGCGATAAAGCCAGTGTCGCCATGTTCACCGAGGACATAGCCGTGAACGCTACCAGCTTCCACATTTATTTTTTCGGCTAAAGTTTGACGAAGACGGGCTGTATCGAGTGATGTGCCAGAGCCAATCACTTGTTCGGAGGGCAATCCGCTCCATTTAAGCGTAGCGTATGTAAGGATATCAACAGGATTGGATGCAATTAAAAAGATACCTTTGAAGCCAGTTGCCATCACTGCATCGACAATCGTTTTTAAAATGGAAAGGTTACGTGACACTAAATCGAGTCGTGTTTCACCGGGCTTTTGAGCAGTACCAGCGGTGATGCAAATAAGATCAGCATCTGCACAGTCAGTGTAGCTTGCAGAATAGATTTTTTTCGGTGGCAGAAAGGGAAGGGCGTGTCTTAAATCTAATGCATCTCCTTCTGTTCGAGCGGTATCGACATCAATGATACCTAATTCATGACCGATTCCTTGGTTAACAAGAGCGAAAGCGTAGGCGGAACCAACGGCTCCATCCCCAATCAAAATAACTTTTTGTTTGTTAGAAACTACCATCCATCATTACCTCCCTTAAAGTAGTGTTACATCTAATAGTATACGGGCAGTTAATTATAAATTGCAATTAAACACAATTGTTCAAGTGTCTTGATTGCTAGAGCTGTTGTGAAAATTGATTAGAATAACAGACAAAGGGTATAGTAAGAGAGAAGTCTAATTAATTATAGGAGGAAACTATTATGACCATTGAATTGAAGACTAAGCCAAGATCTTTAGAGAAACATTCAGACGTAAGACGTGACCGTGAGGCAGGAAATATTCCAGCAGTTGTTTACGGTTACGGTATTAAAAATACCAATGTCAATGTGGATGAGGTCGAATTGATCAAGACGTTGAGAGAAAATGGACGTAATGCGGTTCTGACAATTACGTTAGATAATAAAAAAACAAATGTTGTTTTTCATGACTATCAAAAGCATCCATTGTACGGTAATTTAGTTCATATTGATTTATTAGCCGTTAATATGAAAGAAGAACTTGAAACAGCTGTATCGATTCGACTCGTTGGCGAACCGAAGGCGAAAGCTGGTGTATTAGAACAAGTTCTCTATGAGGTCATTATTTCAGCTACACCGGCCAATGTACCAGAAACATTAGAATTAGATGTTTCGAAATTGGAAATAGGAGACACTTTAACAGTTGCTGATTTAACAGCAGGTAAAGAATATACGATCTTAGCAGATGGTGAAGATGCCGTTGTTAATTTACAAGCACCTCAAGAGCTTGAAGAACCAACTGCTGGTACGGTGGATGTACCTGAACCAGAAGCAATCCATGGTACGGATGAAGAAAAAGTCTAAATCGAAAAAAGCGTCAAACCCAGTGTTGACTGGATTTGACGCTTTTTTTCGGTTTAATGACTGAAATTTGATATTAATAGCTCTGTTTCGGGTTCGATGTGAATGAGTACTTCAGCCAAAGCGAAATGTTTTTTGATGGAGTTTTCGATGTGATCGCATAAACGATGTGCATTACCAACCGTCATATCGTGTGGGACGACCAGATGGAAATCGACATACACTTCTGTACCTGCCTTACGTGTGCGAAAGTCATGGTAATCGATAAAATGAGCGTGGTAACTATTAATCGTATCTTCGATTAAACGTTCTTCTTTTGGTGATAAGCGTGAATCCATCAACGGCGGAAACGATTCTTTTAGTAGTAAGGTTGCCTCGTACATAATGTAAAGAGCAGTTAACATCCCAATCACTGGATCCAACCATAATAGACCGGTGTAATGTACAAGCAGTAAACTGAGTGCCACGCCCAGTGAAGTCAAAACGTCAGTTGTTAAGTGCAACGCATTGGACTTCATCGCAACAGAACCGGCCTTTTCGGCAGCGCGTTTAACAATCATTCCGACGATGCCGTTAACAACCGCCCCGAGGAGCATTACGCCAATCCCTAAAAAAGGGAGGGTGATTTCAGCGGGGTGTCGTAGTTTGTCGATACATTCAACGATAATCCAAATGCCGGCGACATAAATCAGTAACGTCTCAACAGTCCCCGAGAGGTTTTCTGCTTTACCGTGTCCGTACGGGTGTTTTTTATCAGCAGGTTGACGGGCGATTTGAATCGAAAAAAAAGGTCAAAATGGAAGCGAATAAATCCATCGATGTATGGATTGCTTCGGATATAATTGCGACCGATCCGGTTAAAAAACCAACGATTAGTTTGAGAATAAACATTGTTAGATTGCTAATAATTGATAACAATGTGATGTTTGTATGAGATTTCATGGGTGGCCTCCAATATTTAAGTTAAGACATGAGTGTATCATAACATCGACTGTTAGTGTGGGTCTATAGCAATGATGTTTGCGGATAGATAGACTATAAGCTCGGGCAAGTATTGTTGCATTAGGGCAATGCCGGCTGTTTCACGTGAAACGAAAAAGGGCGTTTTAAGTAGGGTGGTAATCAGAGCTATGTTATAATGACAGGATAGTAAGCACATTAAATATTAAACAGAAACCAGGCTGAAGAAGCTTGGTATTGTTTCGGTGTTCTTAAACTGTAAAGAAACAAATGGAGGAAACACTAATGAAAATGATTGTAGGCTTAGGTAATGTTGGAAAAAAATATGAGGGTACACGACATAATATTGGTTTCATGGTCGTTGATGAACTCAATCAACGGTTAGGAGGTACCTTTAAATTAACTAAGTATAATGGATCTGTTAGTACGGTGCTGTTTAAGGGTGTGAAAGTAATGCTCGTTAAACCGACCACTTTTATGAATGAATCGGGTCTTTGTATTCGTCAACTGGCTGATTATTACGAAATTGCGCTTGAAGACATCGTGGTCATTTATGATGATTTAGATTTGCCAATCGGACAACTGCGCCTACGACAAAAAGGTAGTGCAGGTGGTCATAACGGGATTAAGTCAACGATTCAACATCTTGGCACCCAAAATTTCAAACGCATTAAAGTCGGGATTACACGTCCAATCGACGGCAACATTGTTAATTGGGTCTTGGGACGTTTTAGTAAGGCTGAGCAAACAGAGGTAGATGTAGCGATTAAGACAGCTGCCGATGCCTCGCAAAGTTGGTTAGCGACTGACTTTATTAAAGCGATGAATCAATACAATCAAACCTCAATTTAAAGGAGCATCTCACATTATGTTGAAGCAACTTAAACAACAATTCAAACAGCAGCCCGAAATGGAACAAGTCATGTCAATGCTGTTAACCGATCAACGGGCACAATTAGTGACAGGTCTAACGGGTTCTGTCCGTTCGTTGTTTGCTAGTGTGTTAGCAGAAACGCTTGAACGTCAAATCATTTATGTCGCTCATAATCTCTTTCAAGCACAACAAGTGCATGAATCGCTGCGCGCCTTTTTACCTGAGCAACAGGTGAAATTGTATCCCGCCGATGATTTTGTCGCAACGGATATGAGTATTGCTAGCCCAGAGTTAAAAGCCCAACGCCTTGAGACGTTGGCTTTTATGCAGACGGATCAACCTGGAATTGTGGTCGTGCCGATTTCGGCGATACGGAAACGGATGACACCGGTACAACAGTGGCGCTCCAGTCAGCAAACATTTGAAGTTGGTGGCGAAATGGAGTTAGCGTCTTTCATCAAAAGATGATTGAAACCGGTTATACGATGGTTGATAAAGTTTCGTTACAAGGTGAGTACAGTGTTCGTGGTG